>NZ_DASVFL010000100.1:0-97859 GCF_036380075.1 Lentzea sp.
TGGCCTTCTCGGTGAGCCCGACGAGGTCGATGACCTCCTCCGGGTCACGCGGGTTCCCGTAGTACCTCGCGTAGTGCTGCACGGCTTCGCGGACCGTCAGCGTCGCGGCGTCCGTCGCGCTCTGCAGGACGATCCCGAGCTTCGAGCGCCACTCCCGGCCGCCCTTGGCCGGGTCGACCCCCAGCACGCTGACCTCACCGCCGTCGCGGCCGCGGTGCCCCTCGAGGATCTCGACGCTCGTCGTCTTGCCGGCCCCGTTCGGACCGAGCACGGCGAACACCTCGCCGCGAGCGACGTCGAGATCCACCCCCGCCACCGCCTGGTGGCCCTTGTAGGCCTTCGTCAGGCCCCTCACCCGGATCGCGTTCATGTCGTGAATCCTGCGGTTCCGGACCCCTTGCGCGGGACGACCGCACCGTTGACCCCGGCTGTCAACCGGTCGGTGGACACGCGTCCGTGTTTCGGCCGTGTTTCCACTCCGCGATATCGAGCTTTCACGTGTTAGAACGGCTCAGTGCATCTGACGCCGCATGAACGCGACAAGCTCCTCGTGCACGTCGCCGCCGACGTGGCCCGCCGCCGCCTCGAACGCGGGGTGCTCCTCAACTACCCCGAGGCCGTCGCGCTGATCACCGACCACGTCCTCGAAGGCGCGCGGGACGGCCGGACGGTCAGCGAGCTCATGGAGAGCGGCCGCACGGTGCTCGCGCCCGAGCAGGTCATGCGGGGCGTGCCGGAGATGATCGACTCGGTGCAGGCAGAGGCGACGTTCCCCGACGGCACCAAGCTCGTCACGGTGCACCACCCCATCGCGCCGTCCGCCGGTCCGGCGCCGGGGGAGGTGGTCGTCGGGTCCGAGCCCGTCGAGCTGAATCCCGGACGGCCGCGCGTCACGATGACCGTCGTCAACGCCGCCGACCGGCCCGTCCAGGTCGGGTCGCACTTCCACTTCGCGTCGGTCAACACCGGGCTGGAGTTCGACCGGGAGGCCGCGTTCGGCTACCGGCTCGACATCCCGGCGGGCACGGCCGTGCGGTTCGAGCCCGGCGTCGAGCGCGAGGTCACGCTGGTTCCGTTGGCAGGCTTGAGGATCGTCCGGGGGTTGCAGCGATGATCGACCGCGAGCGTTACGCCGAGCTGCTCGGGCCGACGGTCGGCGACCGGGTCCGGCTCGCCGACACCGACCTGTTCATCGAGGTCACCGAGGACCTCAGCCGCGGCACCGGGTCCGGCGACGAGGTGATCTTCGGCGGCGGCAAGGTCGTCCGCGAGTCGATGGGGCAGGGGGTCGCGACCCGTGCCGAGGGCGCTCCCGACCTGGTCATCACGGGAGCGGTGATCCTCGACCACTGGGGTGTCGTCAAGGCCGACGTCGGCGTGCGGGGCGGGCGGATCGTCGCGATCGGCAAGGCCGGCAACCCCGACACGATGGACGGCGTCCACCCCGACCTGGTCATCGGCCCGTCCACGGAGATCCTGTCCGGCAACGGGAAGATCCTCACCGCGGGCGGCATCGACTGCCACGTGCACTTCAACTGCCCGCAGATCGTCGACGAGGCGCTGGCGTCCGGGCTGACGACACTGGTCGGCGGCGGCACCGGTCCCGCGGAGGGCACGAAGGCCACCACGGTCACGCCCGGCGCCTGGTACCTCGACCGGATGCTCACGTCGATGGACCACATGCCGGTCAACGTCCTGTTGCTGGGCAAGGGGAACACGGTCTCGACGGAGGCTTTGGAGGAACAGCTCGTCGGCGGCGCGGGCGGGTTCAAGCTGCACGAGGACTGGGGCACGACGCCGGCCGCGATCGACGCCTGCCTGCGGGTGGCGGACGCCTCGGGCGTGCAGGTCGCGATCCACACGGACACGTTGAACGAGGCCGGGTTCCTGGAGTCCACTGTGGACGCCATCGGCGGCCGGTCGATCAACGCCTACCACTCCGAGGGCGCCGGCGGCGGGCACGCGCCGGACATCATCCGGGTCGTCTCGCTGCCGAACGTGCTGCCGTCGTCGACGAACCCGACCCGCCCGCACACCGTCAACACGCTCGAGGAGCACCTCGACATGCTGATGGTCTGCCACCACCTCAACCCGTCGGTGCCGGAGGACCTGGCGTTCGCCGAGTCGCGCATCCGGCCGACCACGATCGCCGCCGAGGACCTGCTGCACGACCTCGGCGCGATCTCGATGATCTCGTCGGACTCGCAGGCGATGGGCCGCGTCGGCGAGGTGATCATCCGGACCTGGCAGACCGCGCACGTCATGTCGTCGCGGCGCACGCTCGACGACAACCTGCGGGCGCGCCGGTACGTCGCCAAGTACACGATCAACCCGGCCATCGCGCACGGCATCGCCGACGAGGTCGGGTCGGTCGAGCCCGGCAAGCTCGCGGACCTGGTGCTGTGGGAGCCGAAGTTCTTCGGCGTGCGGCCGTCGGTCGTGCTGAAGGGCGGATTCATCGCGTGGGGTCAGATGGGCGACGCCAACGCCTCGATCCCGACGCCACAACCGGTGTGGGCGCGGCCGATGTTCGGTGCGACGGCCGGGGCGGCTTCCTCGGTGTTCTTCGTGGCGCCGCAGGCGATCGACGCCGGCATCGCCGACCGGTACGCGCGGCGGGTGCTGCCGGTGACCAACACCCGTTCGGTCACCAAGGCGGACATGGTCCTCAACGACGCGATGCCCGACGTGCGGGTCGATCCGGACAGCTTCGCCGTGCACGTCGACGGCGACCTGGTCGAGCCGTCGCCGGTCGCCGAGCTGCCGATGGCCCAGCGGTACTTCCTGTTCTGATGCTGACCGCGCTGATCCTCGCCGACTCCCGGTTCCCCGGCGGCGGCCACGTGCACTCCGGCGGCCTGGAGGAGGCCGCCGCGCGCGGTCTGGTGCGCGACGAGCCGACGCTGGAGTCGTTCCTGCGCGGCCGGCTGCTCGGTGCCGGGCTGCTGGCGGCGGGCTTCGCGGCCGCGGCGGCGCGGGGCGGGGACCTGGCGGTGCTGGACGCGGAGCTCGACGCCCGCACGCCGTCGCCCGCCCAGCGCGAGGCCTCGCGGGCGCAGGGACGCGGCATGCTGCGAGCGGCCCGGCGCGCCTGGCCGTCGCCTCGGCTGGACTCGCTGCCGCGCGACCCGCACCAGCCGCTGGTCATCGGCGTGCTGGTCGGCGAGCCCTTCGAAGCTGCGCTGACCTGCGCTTATCTCGCCGTGAGCGGCCCGGCGTCGGCGGCGGTGCGGCTGCTCGGGCTGGACCCGTTCGGGGTCAACGCAATCGTGGCTTCGCTCGACGTCGAGGAAGTCGCCGCGCGGGCGTGCAAGGAGCTGCCCGCGCTCGGTTCACCTGCCTTGGACCTCTTGGCAGAGGCACATGTTCGTCGCGAAGGGGTGCGTCTCTTTGGGAGCTAACCACGGTCCGGATCCGCACGACCACCACCACGGCAAGGCCACGCGCATCGGCATCGGCGGCCCCGTCGGCAGCGGCAAGACCGCGCTGACGGCGGCGTTGTGCCGTGCCCTGGGCGGCCAGCTGGACCTGGCGGTCGTCACCAACGACATCTACACGACCGAGGACGCCGACTTCCTGCGCCGGGCGGGCGTGCTCGACCCGTCGCGCATCGAGGCCGTGCAGACGGGCTGCTGCCCGCACACCGCGATCCGCGACGACATCACCGCGAACCTCGACGCCGTCGAGCGCCTGGAGGACCGGTACCCGTCGCTGGACCTGGTGATCATCGAGAGCGGCGGCGACAACCTCACGGCGGTGTTCTCGCGCGGCCTCGTCGACCGGCAGATCTTCGTCGTCGACGTCGCCGGCGGCGACAAGGTGCCGCGCAAGGGCGGCCCCGGCGTCACGACCGCCGACCTGCTGGTGATCAACAAGGTCGACCTGGCGCCGTTCGTCGGCGCGGACATGGACGTGATGACCTCCGACGCCCACCGCATGCGCGGCGAGCTGCCGGTGATCGCGCAGTCGCTCGTCGAGACCCCGGAGGCGCCCGAGGTCGCGAAGTGGGTGCTGGCGCAGCTGTGAAGGCGTCAGCCAGGTTGGTCGTCACGGTGGACCCGCACGGCAACAGCGTCGTGCGGGTCCTCCGCTCGCAGTCGCCACTGACGCTGGTGCCGCACCGCCGCGTGGGACCTGTTGCGCTGGTGCACCTCGTTTCGTCGGTGACGGCACCGCTGGGCGGCGATTCGTTGTCGCTGACCGTCGAAGTAGGACCGGGGGCCTCGCTGGAGCTCCGCGGCGTGGCGGCGACCCTGCTGCTGCCCGGTTCGTCCGGCGAGGCGTCGTCGTCCGAAGTCCGGTTCCTGGTCGAGGGATCGCTCCGCTACCTGCCGGAGCCGACCGTCGTGACGAGCCGCGCCCGCCACACCGCCGTGGTCGAGGCCGAATTGGACGGTCACGCGGAGTTGCGAACCCGCGAGGTCCTCGTGCTGGGCAGAACGGGCGAGACGCCCGGCGCGCTGACGACGTCGGTGCGCGCAACCCGTTGCGGCAAGCCGTTGTTGCACCAGCAACTGGTGGTGGGCGACCTCGCGTTCGGCGCGTCCGCCGCGGGCCTGGCCGGCAAGCGCGTGATCGGCACCGACCTGCTCCTCGACGCGGTGGAACGGCCGTCGGACGGCGGCGAGTGGTGGAGTGCCGTTCCGTTGGCAGCGGGCGGAACCCTTGCCACCGCACTGGGTGACGACGTGGTGACTGTCACACGAGCGCTCGACGCCATCTGACTCGATCACGGACTCGATACAGAACGTTCAAACCACGGAAAGTCACCGTTCGGGTGGGCGTCATCACCACGCAGGCGGTTTCGGGATCGGTTCGCCGTGCGTATGGTCGCGGGTCCAGGGACCACGAGTTCTGCCGCTGCTTGGAGGTTCGCCGATGACGGAGACCACGAACATCGCACTACCGGCGATGCGCGTGTCCTACGAGCAGGGCTCGCTGAGCGAGTCGGAGCTTGCCGCCACCTGGCACGAACAGCTCCAGCTGTGGCTGGACCAGGCCTCCGGTGCCGGCCTCCCCGAGCCCAACGCGATGGTCCTCGCGACCACCGACGTGAAGGGCCGTCCGTCGTCGCGCACCGTGCTGGCCAAGGGCCTCGACGAGCGCGGGCTGGTGTTCTTCACCAACTACACGTCCAACAAGTCGCACGACCTGATGGCCACCCGCTTCGCGTCCGCCACGTTCCCGTGGTTCGCGATGCAGCGGCAGGCCCACGTACGTGGCGTGGTGGAGAAGGTCGGGCCGGTGGAGACCGCCGAGTACTGGAACTCCCGGCCCCGCGGGTCGCAGATCGGGGCCTGGGCTTCGCCTCAGTCCCGGGTCGTCTCCGGGCGGTCCACTTTGGAATCCGCCCTGCACAAGATCGAGCGGCAGTTCGCCGACACCGAGCGGATTCCCGTGCCGCCGCACTGGGGTGGGTGGCGGATTCGGCCTGAGGAGGTCGAGTTCTGGCAGGGGCGGCGGGATCGGATGCACGACCGGCTGCGGTTCCGGCTCGGGCGGGACGGGTGGCAGATGGAGCGGGTTGCTCCGTAGGGCTTGGCTTTGGGGTGGGGCGCTTCCTGTGGGCGGGAGGCGCCCCTTTTTTGGTTCCAGCGTGGGTGCGTTGGCCGTGCGGGTGCCTGTTCCAGCGTGGGCGTGCACCTCGGACGAAAGACTGGAGTGGCATCGCCGCTGCGCGACGATCCGCGATTGGGGCTTGACTTCGGGGCCCTTGCGAGGCGCTGTGGTCGGCCGGAAAAGGCCGGACGCTTCGCGACCGGCCGAGCCCGATGTGGGTAGCACCTCGCACCCAAAGTCAAGCCCCAATCGCAAACCACGGGTGGGTTCACCGGCTCTAATCGGCGTAAGGGGTGACTGCTCGCCTTCGGCATCGCTTGATCGGTGATCTTGTCTTGTCTTGCTACATGCCGTTGATGCCTGCCTGGTACTTCGGCACTCGCACGGTGATCTTCGTGCCCAGGCCGGTTGCCGTTTCGACCACCAGGCCGTACTCGTCGCCGTAGACGCGGCGCAGGCGTTCGTCGATGTTGCCCAGGCCGATGCCCGCTGACTCGTCCACCTGGCCCGCCAGGGTGCGGCGGAGCTTGTCGGGGTCCATGCCTATGCCGTCGTCCTCGATGGTGATGTGGGCTTCGGCGCCGCCGTCGTTGGCGTAGATCTGGATGTGGCCCGGTTCCACCTTGCCCTCCATGCCGTGACGGACTGCGTTTTCCACCAAGGGTTGGAGGCAGAGGAAGGGGACGGTCACCGGGAGCACCTCGGGGGCCACCTGGAGGGTGACCTTCAGGCGTTCGCCGAACCTCGCTCGTTCCAGGGCCAGGTACTGGTCGATGGAGCGCAGTTCCTCGGCCAGGGTGGTGAAGTCGCCGTGGCGGCGGAAGGAGTAGCGGGTGAAGTCCGCGAAGTCGAGCAGCAGGGTGCGGGCTCGTTCCGGGTTCGTGCGGACGTAGGAGGCGATGGCGGACAGCGAGTTGTAGATGAAGTGCGGGGAGATCTGGGCGCGCAGCGCGCGGACCTCCGCCTCCACCAGGCGGGTGCGGGAGCGGTCCAGTTCGGCCAGCTCCAGCTGGCCTGCTGCCCAGCGGGCCACCTGGTTCGTGGCGCGGACGAGGCCTGCTGACGCTTCGCGGGAGTAGGCGGCCAGGGTGCCCACCACTCGGCCTTCCACGGTGAGAGGGGCTACCACGGCGCAGTTGATGGGGCAGTTCGGTTCGCTGCAGCCGATGTCGAAGGCCTGGGTGCGGCCGGTCAGGAAGACGTCTTCCGCCTGCTTCATGGCTTCTGCGGCGTGGTGGTCGGAGACGCCTTCCCACGCCACCACTTCGGTCTCGTCGGTCAGGGCGAGGGCCGGGGTGTCGAGCAGTGTGCGGAGGTGGCGGGCCGACTTCTTCGCCGCGTCGGGGACCAGGCCCGCGCGCAGGGGTGGGGCCGCGGACCAGGCCGTGTGCAGCGTCTCGTAGGTGACGCGCTGGGCTTCTGTCGAGAGCGAGTGCTTGGTGCGCGTGCCCCGCCACAGGACGAGCACGGCGGCTCCGCCCACGACCAGGATCGCCGCGGCGGTGAGGAAGTGCTGCATGTCACGCCACCTTCTAGCTTCGCTCTTGGCCCGAGTTGGACGAGCCGGAGCCGTCCAGCCCGAGGTTCTCGGGCGCGTGGAGCTTGACCATCGTGCGTTGCACGCCCGGTGGCACGTGTCGTTGGGTCAGCAGCGAGACGACGTACATCACCGCGAAGCCGAGCGGTGCCGTCCACGCGGCGGGGCGTGAGAGCAGCACCTGGTACCAGGAGTCGCCCGTGTCGGCGAACATCGTGACCAGACCGGCGGTCAGAGCGGGGACGCCGCCCGCGAGCATGCCCGCCACCGCGCCCACCGTCGTGATCCGCGACGACCAGATCCCCAGCAGCAGCAACGGGCACAGCGACGACGCCGCCACCGCGAACGCCAGGCCGACCATGTCCGCCACCGGCATGCCCGTCGACACGAACGTCATCGCCAGCGGCACGATCCCGGCCAGCACCGCCGAGATCCGGAAACCGCGCACTCCGCCCAGCCGCAGCACGTCCTGCGACAGCACCCCGGCCAGCGACACGACGAGCCCCGAGGACGTCGAGAGGAACGCCGCGAACGCGCCGCCCGCCACCAGGGCGCCGAGGAGCTGCCCGCCGACGCCGTCGATCACGCGGGTCGGCAGCACCAGCACCACGGCGTCCGTCTGGCCTGTCATGAGAAGTTCCGGCGTGTAGATGCGGCCGAGAGCGCCGTAGATCGGCGGCATCAGGTAGAAGACCGACAGCAGGCCGAGCACGATCAACGTCGTGCGGCGCGCCGCCGTGCCGTTCGGGTTGGTGTAGAAGCGCACGATCACGTGCGGCAGGCCCATGGTGCCCAGGAACGTCGCGATGATCAGCGAGTACGCCGCGTACAGCGGGAAGTCCGCGCCGCTCGACATCGGCAGCGACCACATCTGGTTCGTGTTGTGGGCCATCGTGGACAGGTGCGGGACGGGCGCGTCCTTCGGGAACGTGAACTCCGAGCCCTGGCCGATGCGGTGGTAGCCGCCGGACAGCGTGAGGCTCCGGTTCTCGACGCGTTCGCCGTCGACCTCGCCGGTACCCCTGATGACGAGCGGCTGCTCGGCGTGGATCGTGGTCTGGCGCTGGAAGGTGACCTCGGTGTCCTGACGGAACGAGGGGAACTCCGGCGCGGTCAGCGAGCTCGCGCCGTGCAGCTGCCACACGATGATCAGGAACACGATCGGCACGGTGATCGCCGTGAGCTTGAGCCAGTACTGGAACGCCTGCACGAACGTGATCGACCGCATCCCGCCGGACATCACGTTCGCCGTCACGACCACCGTGACGATCAGCGCGCCCACCCAGTCCGGCGCTCCCGTGACGGTGTTCAGCGTCAGGCCCGCGCCCTGCAGCTGCGGCAGCAGGTACAGCCAGCCGATCGCCAGCGCCAGGATCGACGCGACCGCGCGCACCGCCCGTGAGCGGAAGCGCGCCTCGGCGAAGTCCGGCAGCGTGTACGCGCCCGAGCGCCGCAGCGGCGCCGCGACCATCGTCAGCAGCACCAGGTACCCGGCCGTGTAGCCGACGGGGAACCACAGCATGTCCGGCCCGTAGGCGAAGATCAGGCCCGCGATGCCGACGAACGACGCCGCCGACAGGTACTCGCCGCCGATCGCCGAGGCGTTCCACCACGGCGACACCGTGCGGGAGGCGACGTAGAAGTCGGACGTCGTGCGGGAGACGCGCAGGCCGTAGGTGCCGACCAGGATCGTGCCCAGGACGACGACCACCACCGCCACGACGGCGTACCCGCTCGTCATGGGCGTTCGACCAGCTCCGCGAACTCGCGCTCACTGCGCTCGGCCTGCCGCACGTAGAACCAGCCCGCCAGCAGCAGCATCGGGCACGTCGCCACGCACAGCAGGAACCACGGCAGCCCGAGGCCGAGCACCCGGAACCGGCCGAGCTCCGGCTCGATCGCGAACAGCAGCGGCAGCAGCCCGAGCGCACCGCACGCCACCAGGCACACGGACAGGCCGAGCCGCCGCTGCGCCTTGATGAGCGACCGCATGTAGACGGCGCCGAGCTCGCTCTGTTCGTTGATCTCCCGCGTGCCCGAGTAGGGACGACGCGCGCGGGGCGCCCTCGTCCGCGGGCTCGTCACCACCACGCGCTGGGTCGGTTTGGGAACCGGCCGGTGGGGTGGTGGTGGCGTGGTCACGACCCGAGCCCGTTCCTCGGTGGCGCGGCGTTCGGCACCGACGCGGGCTTGGTGCGGCGCACGAGCAGCTGCCGCAGGTGCCGCGCGTGCCGGCGGCTGACCGGCAGCACGGCGCCGCCGATCGTGACGCTGAGGTGGCCGTCCTCCAGGCGCATCTCGTCGATGTGCCCGAGCGACACCAGGTGGCTGCGGTGGATGCGGACGAACCCGGCGCTGCGCCAGCGTTCCTCCAGGCCGTTCAACGCCGCCCTGACCAGACCGCTGCCGGTCGCGGTGTGCAGGCGGGCGTAATCGCCGTGCGCCTCCACGTACCGGATGTCGGCGAGGCGGATGAAGCGCGTGACGCCACCGAGCTCGACGGGGATGACCTCGTCACCGACCTCGGGCGGCGTGCCGCCGGCGGGCTGAGGGGCCGGGGGAGCGGCCTGGTCGGCGGCGGACTTGGAGTCCCACACCTCGTGGACGATGCGGTGCACGGACTCGGCGAGCCGCTCCTGCCGCACCGGCTTGAGCAGGTAGTCGAGCGCCTTGAGCTCGAACGCCTCCACGGCGGGCTGCTGGTGCGCCGTCACGAACACGATGGGCGGCGGCTGCGCGAACCGCGAGAGCACGCGGGCGAGGTCGAGACCGTCGAGCCCTGGCATGCGGATGTCGAGGAACACGGCGTCCAGCGGCTGACCGGCGTCCATCGCCCGGTGCAGCACCCGCAGCGCCTTCGTGGCGTCGGTGACGGCCTCCACGTGGGCGATGCGCGGGTCGGACCGCAGCAGGTAGACGAGATCTTCCAGCGCGGGCGCCTCGTCGTCGACGGCGAGCACCCTCAGGGAGCGCTCGAGACTGCCACGTCGATCCGGCCCCTCGCAGACGGGGCAGGGCAGACCAGAGGTCATTCGAGATCGAGTCCAAACTGTGTACGGCCGATCCTCACGTGGCGGCGATCAGACCACGTCCGGTCCTCACGCGCCCGGTGAGCCGAGGGCGTCGGATACGCGATCATGCCCCCTCACGGAGGGTGACCCGCCGCGGGGGTCCGTGTGCCGGACACACGCACAGCCGAGCACCCCCTCCCGTCCACGCAGGCCGGACGGCCGAATCATCCGCCAGGGTGCGGACGTGCGGAAACCCTCCGATCGGGTGTGTCTCGCATGCCAGACGCAAAGCACGTGACGTGGCCACACCCAGCGGGTTCGCGGTGGGAGGAGAGCGGAGGTCAGGGCTGCCGGACGGCCCTGGGTGCGGCCGCCAGGGCGTCACCGAGCGTGATCTCCAGCTCGATGAACGACTCCTCGGCGCGCCGGGCGGCGACGCTCACGGACGCGGCGGCGGCGGGCCCGACGAGTCTGCGGGTGGGCGCGCGCAACGCCTGGATGGCCTCGGACCACTGGTTCGAGAGCTTCGCGAGACCGCTCAGCGTGTCGACGAGGTCGTCGGTGTTGTCCGGTGGCGACGCGACGATCTCCGCCAGCCGGTCGCGCAGCGCGTCCAGTGCCGGGTCCACTTCACTCCTCCCGTCGTGCCGCGACAGCGGGTGAGGACGAGTGCGAACATTTCCCCCACTGGGCGACACCATATCTCGGCAACGGTGCTCCAGCGCAATGATGTTGCCCGACCGCGACGGAGAAGGTCAATCGGACGCCATTGCGTCTCAACAGGCGCTGTTTAGCCGTTCTCGAGCCTGTCCGGCCGGTTCCGCCGGTCTGATGGGCCAGGTGGTGCCGGTGTGCTGGGCCGAACCGGTGTGCCGCGGGTGGCGGGAATCACCGCATTGCGTTAGCCGGTTGCGCGTTCTCGGTGGACCGATTAACTCTTTTGCGCGAGGTCGCCAGGAATTGGTGGACAGTTCTACGATCCCGTGCCGGACGGCCGTGCAACCGTTGATCCAGTTGCGCGCGACACCGCGGTGAACCCGGCGCCGGGACGAAAAAGCGCGAGACCGGAAACCGGTCCCGCGCTGTCGAACCCCGTCCGGACGGTCAGAGCCTGCCGACGTCCGTGATCACCACGACCGCCTCGCCCAGCTCGTCCGACGCCGCCAGGTCCACCTCGGCGTTGAAGCCCCAGTCCTTGTCGCCCGCCGGGTCCTCGAAGATCTGCCGGCACACCCAGCGCTCCGGCTCGACGTTGATGATGAGGAACGCCGGGCCGCGCGCGTTCGGGCCCGCGCCGATGTCCGAGTGCTCCTCGAAGTACGGCTCCAGGGCGTCCATCCACTCCTTGGCCGTCCAGCCCGACTCGTGGTCGAGCTCGCCCAGGGAGTACCAGTCGCGCTTGGCGGCCAGCTCGACGCGGCGGAACAGGGCGTTGCGGACGAGCACGCGGAACGCGCGGACGTTGCGGGTGACGGCGGGCGGCAGGTCGACGCGGACCTCCTCGACGACGCCGTCCGGGTTGGTGAGCTTCTCCCACTCGTCGATCAGCGACGAGTCGACCTGGCGGACCAGCTCGCCCAGCCACGAGATCAGGTCCTGCAGCTCCTCGGTCTTGGCCTCCTCCGGCACCGTCTGCGACAGCGCCTTGTAGGCGTCGGCCAGGTAGCGCAGGACCAGGCCCTCGGAGCGGGCGAGGCCGTAGAAGGAGACGTACTCCGTGAACGTCATCGCGCGCTCGTACATGTCGCGCACGACGGCCTTGGGGGACAGCGCGTAGTCGCCGACCCACGGGTGGCCGCGGCGGTAGGTCAGGAACGCGGCGTCGAGCAGCTCCGCGAGCGGCTTCGGGTAGGTGACCTCGTCCAGCAGCTCCATGCGCTGGTCGTACTCGATGCCGTCGGCCTTCATCGCGCCGATCGCCTCGCCGCGCGCCTTGTGCTCCTGCGCGCCGAGGATCTGCCGCGGGTCGTCCAGGGTGGACTCGATCACCGACAGCACGTCGAGCGCGTAGCCCGGCGCCTCGCGGTCGAGCAGCTCGATGGCGGCCAGCGCGAACGGCGACAGCGGCTGGTTGAGCGCGAAGTTGAACTGGAGGTCGACGGTCAGGCGGAAGTCGTCGCCGTCCCGCTCGACCACGCCCGCCGCGACCAGCGCCCGGTACATCGCCAGCGCGCGCTTGATGTGCTTGAGCTGCTTCGGGCGGTCCTCGTGGTTGTCCTCCAGCAGGTGCCGCATGGCCGCGAACGCGCCACCGCCGGGGCGGCCGATCACGTTCAGCAGCATCGCGTGCGAGACCTGGAACGACGACGTCAGCGGCTCCGGTTCGGCACCCACCAGCCGGTCGAACGTGGACTCGCTCCACGACACGAACCCGTCCGGCGCCTTCTTGCGCACGACCTTGCGGCGCTTCTTCGGGTCGTCACCGGCCTTCGCCAGCGCCTTGATGTTCTCGACCTCGTGCTCGGGCGCCTGCACGACGACCGTGCCCACGGTGTCGAAGCCCGCCCGGCCCGCGCGGCCGGCGATCTGGTGGAACTCGCGGGCCTTGAGGATCCGGGTCCGCGTGCCGTCGTACTTCGACAACGCCGTGAACACGACCGTGCGGATCGGCACGTTGATGCCGACGCCGAGGGTGTCCGTGCCGCAGATGACCTTCATCAGGCCCGCCTGCGCGAGTTGCTCGACGAGGCGGCGGTACTTGGGCAGCATGCCCGCGTGGTGCACGCCGATGCCGTGCCGCACCAGCCGCGAGAGCGTCTTGCCGAAGCCCGAGGAGAACCGGAAGTTGCCGATCGCCTCCGCGATCGCCTCCTTCTCCGGCTTCGAGGCGACGTTGACGCTCATCAGCGACTGCGCGCGCTCCAGCGCGGCGGCCTGGGTGAAGTGCACGACGTAGATCGGCGCCTCGCGGCCGTGCAGCAGGTCCTCGATCGTCTCGTGCAACGGCGTGGAGACGTACTGGAAGTTCAGCGGCACCGGGCGCTGCGCCGAGCGGACCACCGCGGTCGGGCGGCCGGTGCGCCGGGTCAGGTCCTGCTCGAAGAACGCGACGTCGCCCAGCGTGGCCGACATCAGCAGGAACTGCGCCTGCGGCAGCTCGACCAGCGGCACCTGCCAGGCCCAGCCGCGGTCGGGCTCGCTGTAGAAGTGGAACTCGTCCATCACGACCTGGCCGACGTCGGCGGTCGCCCCGTCGCGCAGCGCGATGTTCGCGAGGATCTCGGCCGTGCAGCAGATGATGGGCGCCTGGTCGTTGACCGAGGCGTCGCCGGTCATCATGCCGACGTTCTCCGGGCCGAACACCTCGCACAGCGCGAAGAACTTCTCCGAGACCAGCGCCTTGATCGGCGCCGTGTAGAAGCTGCGCTGGTTGCCGGCCATGGCGACGAGGTGGGCTCCGATGGCCACCAGGCTCTTGCCGGACCCGGTCGGCGTGCTGAGGATGACGTTGGCCCCGGAGACGAGTTCGATGACCGCCTCCTCCTGCGCCGGGTACAGCGCGAGGCCGCGTTCGGCGGCCCAGTGGGAGAAGGTGTCGAACAGTTCGTCTTCGTCGGCGATCGAGGTGAGCCGGTCCGTGAGTGCAGTCATCGCGGGTGAACTATAGGTGGTAGGCGTACTCGGTGAACTCCCAGTCGGTCACGAACCGCTGGAAACGGGCCACCTCCTCCCACTTGAAGTCCACATAGGACCGCACGAAGTCCTTGCCCAGCACCTCGACCATCGCCGTGTCCTCCTCCAGGTGGGCCAGCGCGTCCGGGAGGGTGGCGGGCAGCGTCGGGGCCTTCGACGGGTCGTAGCCGTAGCCCGCGGACGGCCGCGGCGGCTCGATCCGGTCGCGGATGCCCAGGTAGGTGGCCGCGACCATGCCGGCGATGCCGAGGTAGGGGTTCGCGCTCGCGTCGCCGAGCCGCAGCTCCAGCCGCGTGGTCTCGCCGCGCTCGGCCGGCACCCGCAGCATCGCGCTGCGGTTGTCGAGGCCCCAGTCGATCAGCCACGGCGCGAGCGAGTCCGGACCGAACCTCTTGTACGAGTTGACCGTCGGGTTGAGCAGCGCGGCCAGCGCCGGCGCGTGCTGGAGGATGCCGCCGATCGCCCAGCGCGCCTCCTCGGACAGCCCGTGCGAGGTGCCCGCGGCCTGGAACGCGTTGCGGCCGTCCTTCTCGTGGCACGACAGGTGCAGGTGGAAGCCGGACCCGCCGCCGTCGTTGAACGGCTTGGCCATGAACGTGGCCAGCCGGCCCTCCCGCCTGGCCAGCTCCTTCACGCTCGTCTTGAAGCGGAACGCGCGGTCGGCGGCGTCCATCGCGGGGGAGTGGACGAGGTTGATCTCGAACTGCCCGCCCGCGTACTCGTGGTTGCCGCCGGTCGTCTGCAGACCCGCCGAGCTGAGCGTGCGAAGAGTTCTCAGCAGATGACCGTCGGAATCGCCGCGGCGGCCGGTCGCGTACACGTTGCCCGGCTCGTCGCAGTAAGGCCGCCACCCGTTCGGGCGATCTTCGTCCGGTTCGCAGAGGAAATATTCCAGCTCCGGACCCACGACCGGCGACAGCCCGGTGGTCTCGAACATCTCCAGCGTCCTGCGCAGGACCTGCCGGGGCGACTCGTCCACGGGTCTTTCGTCGGACGGGCTGACGGCGTCGCCGATGCACCACGCGACGCCCGGCTCCCACGGGATCGGCAGCAGCGTGTCGAGGTCGGGGACCACGATCACGTCGGGCAGCCCGGCGTCGAGCACACCCCCGTTCTCGGTGGTCTTGCCGCCGGGCGTGGTGCTGTAGACGGCGCGGCAGAACGACAGCCCGCGCTGTATAACGGCTGGTAGATGCTCCACGAGGACGTCACGGCCGCGGTCGGTGCCGAGCAGGTCGGGGAAGACGACGCGCACCACGTCGATCCCACCCTCGCCCAGTCTCGTCGCGAGTTCCCGTGTCACCTGTTCACCGACCACGTCGGACTACCTTTCCGGCACAGTGTGTCGCTGGCACGGAGGGGATAACGTCGAGGGGCAAAACGCTATCGACCCGTCCGTGGAGTAAAGACCACGTTCGGTCTCAGTGGGGCTCCGCACTCATGGTCCACCACGGGGCAACAGTCCGTAACTGGACGGGTGACGACCGTCACGGGATCTTGCGCGATGTGGGATCGTGATCAAAGTGGTGGCGGACGGACGCGCACCACATCACAGACATAGTTCGGAACCGCAAGTATTGTGCCGGGAACACCTGAGCTCGAGCACGGGAGACTTTGAGTTGTCTGGTCACCACACGATTGCCGAGACCGAGAAAGCCGTTCAGGCGAAGCTCGGTGCGGTGCCGCTGCGCCGCGAGCAGATGGCGGCGGTGTCGAACATCCACCGCGCCGCGACCGCCATCCGCCAGCACCTCGAGAACTCCGTGCTGCGCACCAGCGATCTGACCTGGACCGGCTTCGTCGTGCTCTGGGTCGTGTGGATCTGGGGCGAGATGGAGACGCGCTACGTCGCCGAGGAGGCCGGCATCTCCAAGGGCACCCTGACCGGCGTCGCCAAGACGCTGCAGTCCAGGGGCCTGCTGGAGCGCATGGGCCACCCCACGGACGGGCGCCTCGCGGTCCTGCGCCTCACCCCCGAGGGTGAGGAGCTGATGGCCGACCTCTTCCCGAAGTTCAACGAGGAGGAGGTCTTCGTCTCCGACCCGCTGGAGTCGTCGGAGGCCCAGTCGCTGGCCGAGATGCTGCGCCGGATGGTCACGCACCTCGAGGCCAACGGCGAGCAGCGCCGCCTCGACCTGCGCGGCGACACCCCGCTGCCGCCGCGGCGGTCCGGGCGCCGCGCCAAGCACGGCTGACCGCACGCCCGCCGGGCGACTCACCGCCGTGAGTCGCCCATTTCGGCGTTGCCGGGAGTCCCGCCCGCCGGAGCGCGGCTCTCAGAGCAGGCTCGACACCCGCGCGTGCAGCGTGTCGAGGTACTCCTCGGACTCCGGCTTCATCAGCACGCTGCGCAGCACCCTCGCGGAGTCCGCGTCGGCCGCCACCCCGGGGTGCCGCGCCGCGAACGCCGCCTTCGACGCCCGTGCCACGCTCAGGAACACCGGGTCGACGGCGGCGTTCATGCCGGTCTCCATCACGCGGTGCGAGGCCGCGTCCACGGCCGACAGGGTCAGCGGGCTGGTGCGGGGGAAGTACGTGACGATGTCCAGCTCGGGCTCCTGGTAGAGCTCCAGGCCGTCGGACTCGCGGATCATCGACGCCCACCGCACCGCCGCGCGCCGTCCGGCCGCCAGCACCTCGCCCAGTCCGTCCCTGGTCAGCGGCAGCAGGCGCAGCGTGAGCCACAGGCCCGCGGCGGCCGCCCCGGCCCGCGAGCACTCCAGGCTGATCTCACCCAGGTGCATCTCGTCGGACGTGAAGTACGTGTAGGGCGAGTCGTGCAGGTAGAAGCGGCCCACGGACGCGTCACGGAACAGGACCGCGCCACAGCCGTAGGGCTGTAGACCGTGCTTGTGCGGGTCCACCACCACGGAGTCGCACGAGCCGATGGCCTCCCACGGCTCGGGGTCGAGGTCCGTGCCCGCGAGCAGGGCGAAGAAGCCGCCGTACGCCCCGTCGACGTGCACCCGCGCGTCGTAACGGCGTGCGACGTCCAGCACGAGATGCACCGGTTCGATGGCACCCAAAGCGGTAGTTCCCGGCGTGACCACGACCGTTCCGACCTCGCCGGTCTTCAGCAGCTCTTCCAGGGCGTCCAGGTCCATGCGCCCGCGGCCGTCCACGGCCACCGGGAACCCCTCGATCCCGAGCACTCCGCACATGCGCGAATGCGTGTAGTGCGCCTCGGAGGAGTACGCGATGCCACGGCCCGGATGCAGGGAACGGGCGACGAAGAGCGCCTCCAGGTTCGCGATCGTGCCGCTGGAGGTCAGGTGCCCGAGGTGGCCTTCGCCGTAGCCGAACATCGACGCGAGCTCCGCGACCACCTCGCGTTCCATCGCGGCGGTCGCGGGGCCGCCGTCGAGCGCGTGGTTGTTCGGGTTGATCAGCATCGCGGACAGGTAGCCCACGACCGCCGCCGGGTGCGGGGGCTTGAGCATCTGGCCGGCGTAGCGCGGGTGGAAGAACGGGTAGTTGTCGCGCAGCCGGTCCTGCAGCTCGGCCAGCGCCGAGCCGAAGACCGCCGGGTCGACCTGGAGCGACGAGTGGGGCGTGAAGGCGCCGTACTCCGCGGTCCACTTCTCGTGGTTGGCCAGCGCCTCGTTGAGCCAGTGCTGAAGGTCCACCGCACACCCCACTCGTCCACACACATCCGGATGTTCGAATTTGGACGTTACGGCAGTCCCCAGCGCGGTGACGAGCCGTTCGGCGCCACATCACGCGGCGTGAGGTCCGGACGCGTGCCGCGCCGCGCGACGACAGCCGTCTGACCTCGTCGAAGGGGGATTTCGACGGTGGCGCCTCGAATTCGATGCGCGAGCCGGCGGCCGTGCGCGTCGCGGACGTCGACCTCGCCCGTGATTCCGTGCTCCAGCACCAAAGGTGAGCCGGCCTCGGAGTGCACCCGCACCCAGTCGGTGCGCCCGCCCGAGCGCGAAGCGTCCACAAGGAACGCTCCCTGCGCGCGCAGGGACGAGATCGACGCATCGGCCCAAGTGGACGAGACGGACGGGAAGACGCGCACGACACCGTTGTGCGACTGGACCATCATCTCCAGCACGGCCTGGCCGGACATGAGCGGCGACTCGATCGCGAGGTTGCCGCCCTCGCGGTAGAAGGAGTTCTCGGTCAGCACGGCGTTCGCGCCGACCGGCCGGCGCTCCAGGAAGTGCCGCAGGAACGACAACGCGTCCTCCGGCCGTCCCATCGCCGAGCACATCGCGGAGGCGGCGCCGTAGCTGTACCCGGCCCACGCCTCGCGCCGCGAGGTCCAGAGGTCGACGGTCCGCGTGATGAGCGCGCGGTGTTCGGGCATGTCCCACGTGAGTTCGCGCAGCGGGTAGAACCACAGCAGGTGCGAGAAGTGGCGGTGCGAGTCCTCCAGCGCCTTGTCGCGGCCGATCCGCACGCCGCTCGCGTCCTGCGCGTAGGGCGCCAGGCGGGTGTGGACGTCCCGCCAGCGCGGGTTCTCCTCGATCGACAGCAACGTGCGCACGCCCCAGCGGAGCAACGACAGGTCGTACGTCGCGTCCGCGGTGTTCGCGTACTCCGGCGACCGCGTCTCGGGCAGGTGCAGCCTGCCGTCGGCGCCTTCGACGAGGAACCGCGCGTAGTAGTGGACCGCCTTGGTCAGGATGGGGAAGAGGACGTCGCCGAGAATCCTGCGGTCCATCGTGTGCCGGTAGCCCAGCCAGACGTTGTGGCAGGCCCACAGAAGATTGCCCGTGTGGTCGTTCGGCGCGACACCGGGGACGCCGCAGTAGCGCGGCCCGGAGCGCAACGTCCGGTCGCCGGGGTGGCAGATCGCGTACGACTCGCCGTCGCGGTAGGCGGGGTGCACGTTCAGCTCGAGGTTGTGCTCGAACCGCTTCAACGTCGTGGTCACCGCGTCGAGCTCGTGGTGGTTCGAGCCGTTGACCAGCGGGTACGAGATCTGGACGTTGAGGTTCCACCACACCGCCGTCCAGCTGCCGCCCTGTTCGGGGAACCACGGCCCCCACTCCGAGACGACCGGCGCGTCGGCTCTCGTCGCGGCCGCCATCTTGTAGAGCTGCACCCAGTAGAAGCGCTGCACGAGCTTGTCCGGCACCGAGACCAGCGACTTCGCGTAGTAGGCGTTCCACCAGCGGCGGTGCTGGAGCGTCAGCACCTCGAACGGGATCGCCAGCGCCGTGCGCACCTCGCGGATCGCGTCGGACGTGTGCGTGTCCGCAGGGTGTGTGTACGCGACGTGGGCCGCGAACCGGCCGTCGCGGCTCTGCCAGGCCGTCGTGTAGCCACCGCCCGCGTGCAGCGGCTGGGCCGCGTAGGAGACGCCACCGGCCGTGCCGAGCGCCGGGTCTGGGTTCGCCGTGTAGTCCGCGGGCCTGCGGACCTGGCGGGTGGTCGACGACTCCAGCGGCTGGAAACCCCAGGTCACGTCGCCGCGGACGGAGGCGAGGAACGTGCTGCGGGAGTTGTGCACGAGCATCGTGAAGGTGGCGCCGCCCTGCGTGGTCGTGACCGAGCCGGTGAGCTCGGCGTTCCACAGGTCGAGAGTCCAGTCGACGGCGGTGACGGCGCCGGCGAACTTCAGCGTCAGGTACCCGATCGGCAGCCGGGACAGGCCGATCGCGGCCTCCCACCGGTCGCGCTGGTCCTGCACCTCGGAGTGGCTGACCATGAGCTTCAGCTCGTCGGGTGTGCGGCCGGCGTAGACCTGCACGCCCAGCAGGCCGTTCGCGAGAAAGGGACTATCGCCCCAATTCGCCGGAATTCGCCGCCATTCCATCCGAGCATCCCGGACGATGTCCCGGTGCACGCTTCGACCCGATGTCTCCAGGGTTGCGCCTGCGGTGCCCACGCCGAGCGCGGAAGCCCCCACGGCCGCACTTGTTCCCTGTAGAAACGTTCTACGCGACAGCTCTGCCACTGTTCGTCCCTCCGTGCCGCGGCGGCGGCGAACGGATCCAACCGCAGAAGTCATCGGATGACCAGTGGCGGTGTGACGACCACCGCCTTCCTGCACCCGGATTGTTGTTGCACAGTTCTAGCCATAGCCGAGGTCCGGCAATTAGCGTGATGCCACATGTCACCTGTTGCCATGCACATGAGCGACGGTCTGCTGAACGCGCCGGTCTCGGTCGTGTTCCTCGTCATCGCGGCCGTGGGGGTCGGGTACGCGTTGGTCAGGGCTCGCGCTGACCTCGACGACCGCACGGCGCCGATGGCGGGTCTGGTGGCCACGTTCATCTTCGCCGTCCAGATGATCAACTTTCCGATCCTGCCCGGCGCCTCCGGCCACCTGCTCGGCGGCGCGCTCGCGGCGATCCTCGTCGGCCCGTACGTCGGCGCGCTGTGCGTGACGATCGTGCTCGTCGTGCAGGCGCTGCTGTTCGCGGACGGCGGCCTCACCGCGCTGGGCGCGAACGTCACCAACATGGCGCTGATCGGCACCGCGACCGGGTTCCTCGTCGCCGTCGCCCTGCGCAAGCTCGCCGAACGGGGCAAGGGCGGCCTGGCGGCCGTCGCGTTCGTCTCGGCGTTCGTCAACACCCTGCTCGCCTCGACCGGCTTCATCGTCGAGTACGCGGTCGGCGGCGTCGGCGGTGTCGAGATCGGCAAGGTCGCGCTGCTGATGTGGGGCCTGCACGCGTTGATCGGCATCGGTGAGGGCCTGATCACCGCCGTGACCGTCACGTCGGTCGCGGCGATCCGGCCGGACCTCGTCTACCTGCTCAAGGGCAGCCGCAAGCCGCTGGAGGTGCGGTCGTGAAGAAGTTCTTCCTCGGGTTCGCGGTGGTGTCCCTGCTGATCGCGGGCGTGCTGTCGTACTTCGCGTCGGGCGACCCGGACGGTCTCGACAAGACGGTCGAGGAGACCGGCATCGCCGAGCACGCCCAGGACCACCCGTTCTCGGGCAGCACGTTCGCCGACTACGCGTTCGGCGGTGACGACCGGTTCACCGGCCTCGCCGGCGTCCTCGGCGTGGTGGTCGTGCTGGCGCTGTCGTTCGGCCTGTTCTGGTTCCTGCGCAAGAAGTCCGACGCCTGATGGCCGGCAGCCACGACGTCCTGCACCACGCCGGCGACTCGCCGGTGCACCGCCTCGCGCCCCACGTGAAGATCCTGGTGGCGTTCGGGGCGGTGCTGGGCGTCGTGGCCACGCCGCGCGCGTTGTTCCCGCTGTTCGGCCTGTACCTGCTGCTGGTCGTCGCGGTGTGGTCGGTCGCGCGGGTGCCCGTGCTGTGGTTCCTCAAGCGCGCGGTGATCGAGGTGCCGTTCGTGGTGCTCGCGTTCCTGCTGCCGATCTTCGGCACGGACCCGCGCACCGACTTCCTGGGCTTCTCCGTCTCCGTCGAGGGAACGCTCGCCGGGTGGAACATCCTGGTCAAGGGCACGCTCGGCGTGCTGGTCAGTCTGACGCTGGCCGCGACGACGGCGCCGGGGGAGCTGCTCAAGGGCCTGCAGACGCTGCGGGTGCCCGCGCCGTTGATCATGATCGCCACGCTGATGCTCCGCTACGGCGAAGTCGTGGTGGGCGAGGCGAAGCGGATGCGCGTCGCCCGCATCTCCCGCGGCGACGACCCGCGGTTCCTCTGGCAGGCGGGTGCCACGGCGCGCTCGGTCGGCACGTTGTTCATCCGGTCCTACGAACGCGGAGAGAGGGTGCACCTCGCGATGGTGTCGCGCGGCTGGACGGGAAGTCCTGGAGGCTCCGTGTCGTTCGTCCCGGAGACCCCGGCGGCACCCGCGCTGGAGGTCTCGAAGCTCGCCTTCGCCTACCCCGACGGGCACCAGGCGCTGTTCGGCGTCGACCTGCGCGTGGAACGCGGCGAACGGGTCGCGGTCCTCGGTCCGAACGGCGCCGGCAAGACCACGTTCGCGTTGCACCTCAACGGAGTGCACTCCGGCGGCTCCGGCACGGTGTCGGTGGCCGGGCTGGAGGTCACCAAGAAGAACCTGCGCGAGATCCGCCGCCGCGTCGGGCTCGTCTTCCAGGACCCGGACGACCAGCTGTTCAGCCCGACGGTCGCCGAGGACGTGGGGTTCGGGCCGCGCAACTTCGGCATGTCCGATGTGGACGAACGGGTGCTGCGGGCGTTGCGCGCCGTCGGCATGGAGTCCGTCGCCGACCGCTCGCCGTTGCACCTGTCCGGCGGTCAGCGGCGGCGCGTCGCGCTGGCGTCGGTGCTCGCCTGCGACCCCGAGGTCCTGGTGCTCGACGAACCGTCCGCGAACCTCGAACCCGTGGCGCGGCGCGAGCTCGCCGAGCTCCTGCTGTCGTTGGACCGCACGATGCTGATGGTCACGCACGACCTCCCGTTCGCGTTGCAGATCTGCCCCCGCAGCGTGCTGATCGACGACGGCGTGGTCGTCGCGGACGGCCCCACCCGCGAGATCCTCGCCGACACCGAGCTGCTCGCGCGCCACCGCCTGGAGCTGCCCTACGGCTTCCGGCTCTGAAGGCCGCTCAGCACGATCTCCAGCAGCACGGCGGGGTTCGCGCCCTCGTTCATGTTCTGCAGCAACCCCTTCATCAGCACCACGAGGTCGGTGGCCGTCACGTCGGCCCGCACCTCGCCGGCCTCCTGCGCCCTGTGCAGCAGGCCGCCCAGGGCCGCGTGCAGGTCCTTGCGCAGGTCGGCTGACAGCGTGAACGCGTCCGTCAGGTCCCGCTTCGCCGCAGCCTCGTCCGCCATCCGCCCGAGGAACGCGAACAGCGCCTGCCGCGGGCTCTCCGCGGGCTCGGCGGCCGACGCGATCATGGCCGACACCCGCGTCTCCGTGACGGCCTGGAACAGCGCCTGCTTCGTCGGGAAGTGGCGGTAGACGGTGCCGGGCCCGACGCCGGCCTTCGTCGCGATCTCGTCCAACGGCACGTCGTAGCCCTGTTCGGCGAACAGCGCCCGTGCCGCGTCCAGCACCTTCTCGCGGTTCCGCGCCGCGTCGGCCCTCATCGTTGCCAACCGGGGCGTGCGTTCCGTATCGTGCTAACCGGGGTCACCGTTCCGATTCTACCGATGTGGGGGCACGACAGATGACGCGCACGCCAGAACAGATCGTCGAGCACGTTCGCCGGATGGTGGCGGGGGAGGAGACGCACGGCCAGTTCGCCGACCTCTTCGCCGAGGACGGCGTGATGGCCTACCGGTTCCCGACGTCCTTCCAGCCGGCGGAGATCCGGGGCCGCGAGGAGATCCGCGGCTACTTCACCAAGGTCCGCGGGGCCTCGGTGCGCGACAGGATCGAGATCCAGGGCGTCGAGGCGCAGACCTGGCTCACCAACGACCCCGCCGTGGTCGTCTCCGAGATCACCCACCGCGGCTGGTCGAAGGTCAAGCAGGACTACTACACGTTCACCGCCGTCGCGATCATCCGCTTGCGCGACGGCGAGATCGTCCGCTACGACGACTACATGAACCCGTTGCTGCTGCAGGAACTCCTCGGCGTATGACGTTCGACCTCGCGGCCTGGTGCGTTTCCACGTTGGGGAGCGCACCGGCCGAGGTGTTCTACTCACGGGTGTCGATCTCGTCGGTGCACGGGGTGCGGCTCGACGACGGGCGCTCGGTCCACGTGAAGGCCCGCGAGGACGACGGCCGCGCCGAGTCCTGCCTGACGGCGCAGGCGGTGCTGGCTTCGCGCGGATTCCCCTGCCCCCGGCCGATCACCCCGGTCATGCAGGCCGGCGGACTGGCCGTGCACGCCGAGGAGTCGTTGCCGGGCGGCTCGATGCTGCCGGGTGCCACCGCCGCGGTGGCCCGCCGGTACGCGGCCGTGTTCGCGCGGCTGGTGGCGGAGCTGGAGCAGGTGGACGTCGCGCCACCGCTGCCGAACCCGCGCTGGTCCCGCTGGGACCACACCGGTCCCGGGCTCTGGCCGGCGATCGGCTTCCTCGACGAGCGGGACCAGGCCGTCGTCCCCGCGTTCGTCGTGGACCTGGCCGGACGGACGCGCAAGCGGTTGCTGGCCGCGCGGCTGCCGTGCGTGCTGGGACACCTGGACTTCGAGGCGCAGAACCTCCGCTGGCGGGACGGCGAGGTGCTGGCCGTGCACGACTGGGACAGCCTGGGGTGGCAACCGGAAGCGGCACTCGCCGGCGCGGCTGCGGGCGCGTTCGCCAATGCGTCGCCGCCGGGCCTGGTGCCGGTCGGGAGCACGGCGGCGTTCCTGGAGACCTACCAGGAGCGGCGCGGGCGGCGGTTCAGCGCCGAGGAGCGGGAGGTCGCGTGGGCCGCGAGCCTGTGGACCGCCCTGCACAACGCGCGGTGGGAGGCGTTGCACGGGGACGCGCCGGTGTCGCTGGCGGCCGTCCGCGAGCAGGGGGCTGAACGCCTCCGGCTGGCCGGCGCCGCCTAGCTCGCGCGCCTGCGCCGTTCGGCCAGCACCGCCGCCAGGTACGCGTGCGGGTGCGTGTACTCGGCACGGGGCGACCGGATCGCGGCGCCGACGTCGTCCGCCAGCCGCACGCCCAGGTCCCACTTGGCCTTCTCGTTCAGCTCCGGGTACCGCGTCAGGTACTGCCGCACCGCCAGCGCCAGGTCCTCCGGCAGCAGCGAGAGGTCGAGCCCCGACGCCCAGTCCGCCAGCTGCGGCGGCATCTCGGTGGGCGAGACCTCCCGCTTCGGCACGCGCGTGTGGATCACGACCGTGCCCGCCAGGTAGTCGCCGACCCGCTTGCCCTGCGCGGAGAACAGCGACACGAACAGCGCGATCGCCCCGCCCAGGCCGAGCACCCAGAAGTCGACGACGAACCCGCCCAGCGCGCGCACCAGGGCCTGGCGGAAGCGGATCGCGCCGCCGTCGTCGCGCACCACGCGCAGACCCATGACGAGCTTGCCCAGCGAACGCCCGCGCGTCAGCGTCTCGACCGCCGTCGGGTAGCCGACCATCACGGCCACCGTCGTCGTCAGCGCCAGCGCCGACTGCAGGGCGTCGTCGAAGCCGACCGGGAAGATCAGGAACACGAGCAGCAGCAGGCCGAACTGCACGGCCACGTCGAACGCGAACGCCACCGCCCTGCTCGCGAGCCGCGCGACGCGCAGGTCCAGAACTACGGCTTCACCGGTTACCAGGTCCCCCACGCGGATAGTGTGACCCATCGTGGATCTGGACGTGTTCATCGAGCGCCACCGCGCGTCGTGGCAGCGCCTCGAGCAGCTCGTGAAGCGCTCGGGCAGGCTCACCGGGCCCGAGGCCGACGAGCTGGTCGACCTGTACCAGCGCGTCACCACGCACCTGTCGACCGTGCGCAGCCAGACCCCGGACCCCGCCACCGTCGAACGCCTGTCCGCCCTCGTCGCCGGTGCCCGTGCGGCGCTGACCGGCGCGCACACCCCGGCGTGGCGCGTGGTCACCCGCTTCCTCACCCACCGCCTGCCCGCCGCGATCTACCTCGGCTGGCGCTGGTGGGTGCCGGCCGGGCTGGCGTTCTACCTCGTCACCGGCCTCATCGCGGCGTGGGTCGCGACCAACCCGGAGGTTCAGGCCACCATCGCCGCACCGGACGAGATCCGCGAGATGACCAGGGCGGGCGGCGGCTACGAGGCCTACTACTCCAGCGGCCCCGCCGGGTCGTTCGCCGCGCGGGTGTGGACGAACAACGCCTGGATCACCGCCGCGTGCCTGCTGCTCGGCGTGCTGGTCGCGATCCCGCCGGTCTACCTGCTCCTCACCAACGCCCTCAACGTCGCCGTCGGCATCGGCCTGATGTTCGGCGCCGGCCGCGGCGGGCTGTTCCTCGGACTGCTGGCGCCGCACGGGTTGCTGGAGCTCACGGCGGTGTTCGTCGCGGCCGGCATCGGCATGCGGCTGGGCTGGCAGGTGATCGATCCCGGCCGCCGCACCCGCGCCGCCGCGCTCGCCGCCGAGGGCCGGTCGGTGGTCGCCGTCGCGCTCGGGCTGGTCCTGGTGCTGCTCGTGTCCGGTGTGCTGGAGGGGTTCGTGACGCCGTCCGGACTGCCGACGTGGGCCAGGGTCGGCATCGGGGTGGTCGCCGAGGTGCTGTTCCTGCTCTACGTGTTCGTCGTCGGGCGGCGGGCCGCGCGGCAGGGCGAAACCGGTGACGTCGATGCGAGCGAACGCGAGGACGTCGCACCGGTCGCCGTTTAGAGCTTGCCCGCGGCCTTCAACGCCAGATAGCGGTCCGCGAGAGCGCGCGGCAGTTCGTCGGGCAGTGCGTCCACCACGTCGACGCCGTGTCGTGCGAGCAAAGCGGTGATGCGGCGGCGTTCGGCCAACGTCCGTTCCGCGGCAGCGGCGGCGTACACGGACTCCAGGTCCCCACGGCCCGATGCCATCGCGTGCACCGCGGGATCGGACACGGACGCGATCAACAACCGGTGCCGCGCGGCCACAGGCGGCAACAACGGCAGCAAACCGTGTTCGATCGACGGCTCCAGCGACGTCAGCAACACCACCAGCGACCGGCGTGACGCCCGGCGCAGCACCTCGGCGACCGCCCCACGTGCGTCGAACTCCACCAGTTCGGCCTCCAGCGGCGCCATGGCCTGCACCAGCACAGGCAGCGAAGCACGCGGGACGGACGCGCGGACCTTCGTGCTGAACGCCAGGAAGTCCACCTGGTCGCGGGCGTGCGAAGCCAAGGCGGACAACAACAACGCGGCGTCCATCGACGTGTCCAGTCGCGGCAGGCCACCCAGCGCGCCGTCCACCCGACCGGCGGAGGTGCGGGACGTGTCGAGCACGATCGTCACCTGACGGTCGCGCTCCGGCCGCCACGTCCGCACCACCACGTCCGACGACCGGGCCGACGCACGCCAGTCGATCGAACGCACGTCGTCGCCGATGACGTACGTGCGCAAGGAGTCGAACTCCGTGCCCGCGCCACGGATCAGCGACGCACGACGGCCGTCCAACTCGCGCAAGCGTTCCAGCAGCGGCGGAAGGTGCCGACGGCTGTGGAACGGCGGCAGCGCACGCACGGTCCACGGCACCTCGTGCGAACCCTGCCGTGCCGCAATGCCCAACGGGCCAAGGGAACGCACGGTCACACGGTCGGCCACGCGATCGCCACGACGCACGGGCCGTAGTTCGAAGGACAACACCCGCGAACCACCGGCGGGAACATCGACCGCAACCCGGTCGGCGACCACGCCGGCAGAAGGCGCCCACCCGTCCCGAAGAACGCCACGCAACCGACGTCCGGGGTTGTGCACGGTCAGCTGCACCACGCACAACTCCCCCGTACGCACCGAGGTCGCCCCACCGCGCGTGAACGTCAGCCGCCGAACACCCGCGGCCAACGACAGATCGACGACGACACACAGCAGGAGAACGCCGAACATGAGGAACACGCCCTGCCACGACGGCAGGACCAGCCCCACCACGAGGACGCCGATGAGCGCGAGCAGACCCGCGCGGCCCGTGAGCGCCACGTCAGCGCGGCACCTGGACCGCGCCGAGCACGCCGTCGAGCACGCCGTCCGCCGTGACGCCCTCCAGTTCGGCCTCCGGACGCAGCTCCAGCCGATGCCGCAACGCGGGCCGTGCCAGCGCCTTCACGTCATCGGGCGTCACGTAGTCACGGCCCGACAGCCACGCCCACGCGCGTGCCACGGCGAGCAGAGCCGTTGCGCCACGCGGAGAAACGCCCAGACGCACCGCCGGAGACTCGCGCGTCGCACGGCACACGTCGACGACGTACGCGATGACCTCGGGCGCCACGGTCAGCGACCGCACCGCCGCGGAACCGGCCTCCAGGTGCGCCGCACCGGCCACCGGCGACAGCGAGGAGAGGTCGCGCGGGTCGAACCCGGCGGCGTGCCGTGACAGGACGTCGATCTCGTGCTCCCGCGCCGGGACCGGCATGGTGACCTTCAGCAGGAACCGGTCCAGCTGCGCCTCGGGCAGCGGGTAGGTGCCCTCGTACTCGACCGGGTTCTGGGTCGCCACGACGATGAACGGCGACGGCAGCGGCCGCGTCGTGCCGTCGGCCGACACCTGCCGCTCCTCCATCGCCTCCAGCAGCGCGGACTGCGTCTTCGGCGGTGTCCGGTTGATCTCGTCGGCGAGCAGCAGGTTCGTGAAGACCGGGCCCTGGCGGAACGAGAACGCCGCGTTGTGCGCGTCGTAGACCAGCGAGCCGGTCAGGTCGCCGGGCATCAGGTCCGGCGTGAACTGCACGCGCGTGGTCGACAGGTCCAGCGCCCGCGCGAGAGCCCGCACCAGCAACGTCTTCGCGACGCCCGGCACGCCCTCCAGGAGCACGTGCCCCTTGCACAGCAACGCGAGGATCAACGACGTCACCGCGGCGTCGTTGCCCACCACGGCCTTGCCGATCTCCGTGCGCAACGCCACCAGCGCCGTGCGTGCTTCCTCAGTGGTGACAGTCATCCCTTGCGAACCTCGTTCTCCAGTGCGTCCAGCTCGGACGCCAGCGCGACCAGCCCCCGGTCGTCCACCGGTTCCTCGGAATAGAGCAAAGTCCTGATGTCGGAAGTGGAACGCGACGTCCTGCGGGCGATCTCGCCGGACGGGTCCTCGCCCGCGGGCAGCCCCAGCAGCGGCGTCAGCCGGTCGCGCGCCGCCTGCCGCAGCACGGAGGCCGCGTGCCCGGCGGCGTGCGACCGCCGGTAGAGCCGGGCGCGTCCCTCGACGGTCTCGGCGGCGCGCACCACGACCGGCAGCGGTTCCGGCACCACCCGGCCCAGCCGCCGCGCCCGCCACAGCGCGAGGAGCACGGCGGCGACGCCGAGCTGCAGCGCGCCGAACTTCCACCCGTCCGGGACCAGGTCCGTCAGCGTCTTCTGCTGCGACCGGTCCGCCGCGGACGGCACGTACCAGACCAGCCGGTCGTGCTGACCCAGCAACGACAGCGCGAGCGCCGCGTTGCCCTCGGAGTCGAGGTCGCGGTTGGTGAAGATCGCGCCGTACCCGATCGTCGTCACGGTGCCCGTGCGCACCAACGTCGAGTCGTAGCAGCGTTGTTCGCCCTCGTAGACGAACCCTCCGGTGGTCGCCGCCCCGGCCTTCGCCGCGAGCGCGCAGCCGGGCTGCCGGGTCTCGGGCTCCACCCGGTTCACGCCGCCCGCGGGCGCCAGCAGCACCGTGGCGGCGGCGCGGCGGCTCAGGTCGGCCAGCCGGGCCGGGTCGATGAGGTTGGGCTGCGTCACGAACAGCGTCGCGCCCTCGACCGAGGACGCGTCGTCGGTCAGCTCGACGCGCACGCCGTTCTGCTCCAGCAACCGCGCGACGGCGTGACTGCCCTCCGGCCGGTACGACCGCGGGTCGAGCGAGCCGCCCTCGCCGGTGCCGCGCAGCAACGTGAGCACGACGGCCGTGAAGAGGATGATCACGCCGATCAGGAGGGGACCGCGGGCCGCCGTCCAGATCCGCCGGGCGTCGGGGGAGACCGCCGTCATCCGCGCACCCTGTCGTCGACGGAGACCAGCCGCCGGTAGCCCTCGCCGGTCGCGGGACGGCCGCCGTACCAGACGTCGTCGAACTGCACGGCCGCGCCGCGCAGGTCACCGGCCAGCGCCGGAAGGGCCTGTCCCGCCTCGGATGCGACCTCGTCGACGGTGCGCCCGGCACGGGCGTCGAGCACGCCGCGCTGCTCCAGCTCGCGCACCACCGCGCGGAACCGTTCGCGCACGGCCTCGGCCAGGTCGCCGGCCTCCGCCGCGCGTTCGGCGGCGGCGCGGTGCTCGGCGGCGGTCAGGACCGACGTGCCGAACACCTTCGCGCCGGACCGAAGCGACCGGGCGGTGCGCCCGATGCGGAGACGAAGGACGACCACGATGACCACCACGACCACGACGAGCACGGTGACGGCGGTGATGCCGCTGACGCTACCCGCCCCGGCGAACAGCTCGCCGAGGCGGTCCAGCACCCAGTCGATGGCGCGTTCCAGCGGGTTCGGGTCGTCGGAGACGTACGCGGGGTCGCTGAGCTCCCGCGCGGCCGCCTCCCGCGCCTCGTCCCGCCCGAGATCTACCGGTACGTCAGCTACCGCCATGCCCCGCGGCCCGCTGGAGTTCGATGTCCATGCCCTCGGCGCGCATCCGGCGGTCGACGTAGAGCAGCACGGTGACCGCGGCGCTGAACGGCAGCGTGATCGTCGAGGCGATGATCGCGCCGATCGTCGACAGGACCAGCGACCCGATGCTCAGGGCGGCCGCCGGGTCGGCGCTGAAGCCGGTGGCCGCCGCGCCCAGCAGGCCGAACGGCAGGCTGACGATCCAGCTGATCACCGCGCTGACCACGGCGGCCAGCAGCAGGACGCCGAACGTGCGCCACCAGGCGCCCTTGACCAGGGCGTTGGAGCGGCCGAACGCCTTGCCGACGCCGCAGCGCTCCAGCACCAGCGCGGGCGTGACGAGCGCGAAGATCACGTACAGGTAGATGCCGGGGATGACGCAGAAGACCAGGCCGACGGAGATGACGAGGCCGGACAGCAGCGTCGCGCCGAGCAGCGGCAGCAGCCGCGGCTTGAACTCCTCCCACGCCTGCGCGAACGACACGGGCTCGCCCAGCACGGCGTGGCCCACCACGACGGTGACGAAGCCGGACAGGAACACGGTGCCGAGCAGCAGGGGGATGACGCCCAGGAACGTGCCGCTGAAGAAGCCGACCAACGAGTCGCGGAGCTGGTCGACCGCCTGCTCCTGCGTCACCGCGTTCGGGTCGAGCCTGGCCAGCGCGGTGAGGTCGTCGAGGAACGGCAGCTGCGCCAGCAGGCCGAGGATCTGCGTGACCGCGGCGACGACGGCGGCCGCGCCGATGATCAGCTTCGGGTAGCGGCGCATCGTGGTGACCGCGCCGTCCACGATCTCGCCCACGGCCAGCGGCCGCAGCGGGATCACACCGGGCTTGATCGACGGCTGTGCTCCCGGCGGAGGCGGCGCGTTGTAGCCGTACTGCTGCTGCGGCTGGTTCGGCTGCTGGTCTGGTGAGGACCAGCCGGGCGTTTCGGACATAGCGGCTACTCCCGGTCGTGGTGTGAGCGGGATCCTGCCAGATCAGAGCCCTCGCCACAGATCAAGCTGATCACGAAACGAGCTCGGTCCGCGCCCTGGCCGGCGTGGTGCGGCGCATGCCGGCGGCCACGCACCTCCTGATCACCTCCGGCTGTTCGCGCATCAGCCTCAGACCACGCCTGACCAGCGTCGGAACCGGTTTGCGGGCCTCGGCGACGTCCCTGGCGAACCGGCGGACGAACGTGATCGGCGGGCTCGGGGCGAGCACGACGGCGTCCCGGAGCACCCCGGCCTCGCGCGCTCCCGCCACCAGTAGGTCCGCGAAGAGCCCTTCCGCGATGAACGCGGGCGCGTCGCCGAGCTCGATCGTCTGCGTGCCGACCGCGCGGTCGGCACTGATGGAGTAGACCGGCGCCTCGACCTTTCCCGTCTCCGACAGTTCGACGACCGCGGCGAGAGCCTTGGCGGCGTCCCACGACCGGATGTCGTCCCAGTCCGCGCGCCCGTGCTCGTCGCGGGGCAGCAGCGGGTCGTCGCCGTCGCGGTAGAAGTCGTCCAGGCGCAGGACGGGCCAGCCGAGGTGGGCGGCGAGGGTCGACTTGCCGGAGCCGGACGGTCCGGCGAGCAGCACGGCGCGGGGGATGGGCACGGAACGCGATCCTCCCACACGCTCCAGGGCTCGAACGCCGTGCCTCAGCGCCTCCGCACGTCAACTGGGCTCGAACGCCGTGCCTCAGCACTTCTGCACGTCAACTAGGCTCGAACGCATGAGCGAAGGTCTGTTCGACGACGGCCTCTTCGGCGCCACCGACGAGGAGAAGGCCGAGCGCATCGCGGCCAACGCCCCGCTGGCCGTGCGGATGCGCCCGGCCGCGCTGGACGAGGTCGTCGGTCAGGACCACCTGCTCGCGCCGGGCGCGCCGCTGCGCCGCCTGGTCGAGGGCGCCACCCCGGCGTCCGTGATGCTCTACGGCCCTCCCGGCACCGGCAAGACCACCCTCGCGACGTTGGTCTCCAAGGCGACCGGGCGGCGTTTCGTGGCGCTGTCGGCGTTGTCCGCGGGCGTCAAGGAGGTGCGGGCGGTCATCGACGAGGCCCGGCGCCGCCTGGTGCGCTCCGGCGAGTCGACCGTGCTGTTCATCGACGAGGTCCACCGCTTCTCCAAGACCCAGCAGGACGCGCTGCTGGGCGCCGTCGAGGACCGGATCGTGCTGCTGGTCGCGGCCACGACGGAGAACCCGTTCTTCTCGGTGGTCTCGCCGCTGCTGTCGCGGTCGCTGGTGTTGCAGCTCAAGTCGCTGACCGACGACGGCGTGCGGTCGGTGATCCGGCGCGCGGTGTCCGACGACCGCGGGCTCGGCGGGTCCGTCGTCCTGGAGCCCGAGGCGGAGGACCACCTGATCCGGCTGGCGGGCGGCGACGCGCGCCGGTCGCTGACGGCGCTGGAGGCGGCGGCCGACTCGGCGCTGGCGTCGAACGGCGGCGTGATCACGCTGCCGCTGCTGGAGTCCACCGTGGACAAGGCGGCGGTCCGCTACGACCGCGACGGCGACCAGCACTACGACGTGACGTCGGCGTTCATCAAGTCGATCCGCGGCTCGGACGTCGACGCGGCCCTGCACTACCTCGCCCGCATGATCGAGGCGGGGGAGGACCCGAGGTTCATCGCGCGGCGGCTGGTGATCCACGCCAGCGAGGACGTGGGCATGGCGGACCCGACGGCGTTGCAGACGTGCGTGGCCGCGGCGCAGGCCGTACAGCTCATCGGGTTGCCGGAGTGCGCGCTGAACCTCGCGCAGGCCACGATCCACCTCGCCACCGCGCCGAAGTCCAACGCCGTCACCACGGCCATCTACGGCGCCATCGAGGACGTCCGCAAGGGCGCGATCGGTGCCGTGCCGGCCCATCTGCGGGACGGTCACTACGCCGGCGCGAAGAAGCTGGGCAACGCGCAGGGCTACCGGTACCCGCACGACGTCCCGGAGGGCGTGGTGACGCAGCAGTACGCGCCGGACGACCTGGTGGGCCGCGACTACTACGAGCCGACGGGCCGGGGCGCCGAACGCGCGGTGTCGGAGCGGCTGCCGAAGCTGCGCCGCGTGATCAGGGGCGAGTGAGCGGCCGCGACCGCCACACGATGCCGTCCTCGACACGTTCGACCGTGAAGCCCTCGCGCTCGTAGAACGCGCCCGCCCGCACGTTCTCGGCGAAGTGCTCGATGTGGACTACGTCCGCGTCGATGTGCGCGCTGAGCGCGTCGATCAACCGCGGCCCGATGCCGCGACCACGCAGCTCGGGGGCGACGTAGAGCTTGTAGATGACGTGGTCGTCGTCCCGGCGCCCCCGCTGCCCGACGCCCACGATCCGCCCCTCGTGCTCCGCCACGACCACGAGCCCGTGCGCGACCGCACTGCTGATCCGCTCGTCGTTCCAGTACGTCGCCACCTGGGTGCGCGCCGCCTCGTCACCGATCAACGGTGTGTAGTGCGCCGGGACGTGCACCTCGCCGAACCGGCGGATCGTCGCGACGTCGTCGAGCCGTGCGTCCCGCACCACCGGGTCCCTGGTTGCGTCCACACCCCATCATCGCCGCACGGACGTCAGTCCAGCAGCTCCAGCAGGATGCGCTGGAGCTCGGTGCGGTCCCGCGCCGCGAGCTTCGCCAGCCTGCGGTCGAACTCCGCCGCGAGCGCCGCCAGGGCACGGGTCCGCGCCGCCTCGCCCTGCGCGGTCAGCACGAGCCGGTGGCGCCGCAGGTCCGCGTCGTCGATCTCGCGGCGCAGGAACCCCTTCGCGACGAGGTTGCGCACGTAGACCGTCATGGTGGCCTTCGGGATCACCAGCGTCGCGGCGAGCTCGGCGGGGTAGGGCGACCTCGGTGCCTCGGCGAGGACGAAGAACTCCTTGGGGTCCAGGCCGAGCGCGGTCAGCTCGGCGGTGCAGGCGTCCAGGACGACGGTCAGCAGGCGGTGGTTCAGCGTCCACAGCTCGGCGGCGTCAACCGGCATGGCTCTCCCGATGTGGTACCGTTTGGAACTAGTTCACTTATGTACTAGTCGTGTTGTTGAACAATACCGAAGGGAACGACCCGGTGCTGCGCCACCTGACGATCCCGCGCGGGCCGATCGAGCTCGCGGCCGACCTGCACCTGCCCGACGACGGCGTGACGCCGCGGGCCGTCGTGCTGTCCACGCCCGGCAGCAGCGTGAAGGAGCAGATCGGCGCCAACTACGCGTCCCGCCTCGCCGCCCGCGGCCTCACCGCCCTCGTCTTCGACCCCGCCCACCAGGGGCGCAGCGGTGGCGAACCGCGCGACCTCGAAGACCCGTACCGCCGCGGCGAGGACATCTCCTACGCGATCGACGCGCTGAGCACGGTTCCCGGCGTCGACCCGGACCGCATCGGCGTCCTCGGCGTCTGCGCCGGCGGCGGCTACGCCGTGCACACCGCGCGCACGGACCACCGCATCAAGGCGGTCGGCACCGTCGTCGCCACCGACATGGGCGAGGCGTTCCGCGGCTTCCAGCCCGACGGCCCGGTGGCCGCGCTCGACGCCATGGCCGCCGCGCGCGCCGAGGAGAACCGCACCGGCGAGCTGACCCGCCTGAACTGGCTGCCCGACACCCTGCAGGAGGCGGGCCCGACCGACGTCGACACCACCCAGGCGATCACCTACTACCGCACCGAACGCGGCCGCAGCGAGCACTCGACGAACCGCCGCCTCGCGCGCGGCGACGCGCTGCTGCTGGGCTACGACCCGTTCCACCTCGTCGACCCGCTGATGACCCAGCCGCTGCAGGTGGTGCTGGCCGGGCGCATCGGCAACACCGGCAGCTACGACGCCGGCATGCGGCTGTGGAAGACGGCGCCCAACCCGGTGGACCTGATGGTCGTCGAAGGCGCGGGACACTACGAGATGTACGACGTGCCCGAGCACGTCGACGCCGCCGTGGACCGGCTCGCCGCTTTCTACGACGCGCACCTCTGATCTGGACGCCTCTGGGCCCGCGTAGCTTCAGCGCGGTGACGATCAGAGAAGACTTCCTGACCACGGCCCGCATCGCGCTCGACCTCCTGCGCCACGACGAGGTGGCGCGGCACTGGAACACCCCCAGCGCCCTGCCCGAGTTCGGCGTCAGCGGCCTCGCGGGCCACGTCGCCTACCAGGCCCTGCCGCTGCCGTCGATGATCTCCGCGCCCGTCGGCGACGAGCCCGTCGTACCGCTGATGGAGCACTACGCGCGAGCGGGCTGGACCGAGCTGGACGTCGAGTCCGACTTCCACACCCGCATCCGCGCGGGCGGCGAGAAGCTCGCGGCGGAAGGCCACGCGGCGCTGTGCGACGAGCTCGGGCGGACGCTCGCCGAGCTGGAGAAGTCGTTGCCCGGCAGCGAGAACCGCCCGGTGCGTATGCCGCACTGGGGTCCGTGGGCGGTGTCGCTGGACGAGTACCTGCTCACCCGGCTGATGGAGCTCGTCGTGCACTCCGACGACCTCGCGGTGAGCGTCGGCGTGGACACGCCGGAGTTCCCGCGCCCCGTGAACGAGGCGGTGATCGACCTGCTGACCCGCATGGCGCTCAACAAGCACCGCGCCATCGACGTGGTGCGCGCGCTCAGCCGCAAGGAACGCGCACCACAGGACATCACGGCGTTTTAGCGCTTGCAGACCATCAGCAGCGCGAGCTTGCCGGACAGCATGATCTCGTCCGCCGCCACGAACCCGCCGGCCTCGAACGACCTGATGGCGCGCACGTCGCGCACGTCCGGCTCCACCACGACGCGCGTGCAGTGCGGGTCGGCCTCGAACAGCGCGTCGGTGAGCCGGGGCAGCAGCGAGCGCACCAGCCCGCGGTCGGTCAGCGCGAGCTCGCCGACCGCGAGGTTCAGCCCCAGGTCGTGCGGCCGCGCCGGGTAGCACTGGGCGAGCGCGTCGCGGGCCGCCCGGTACAGCTCGGCGTAGATCACCGGGCGCCCGTGCCAGCCGACCAGCAACGGCCGCACGTCGTCGCCCGCCAGGTGCTCGCCGAGCCGGCGTTCCCACTGCTGCACGGTCCACGCCCGCCGCCAGAACGCCGCCACGTGCGGCGCCTGGTTCCAGCGGTGCACCAGGTGCAGGTCGGGGCCGTCCGGGCGGACGAGCCTGGCCTCCCAGGGGTCGCCCAGGTCCGGCACCGGGGGTGCCTCCGCCCTGGTGTGCCTGCGGTAGGAGTCCAGGTGCGACACCGGCTTCACGACGAAGGCCTCCTGCATCACTGGGGATCGCACGGGTTCCAGGGCGCGAGGCTGCGGTGTCAAGCCCTGTGTGACGGGTATTTCACAGCGTGTGACCGCGATGCGTCAATGAGCATTCCTCACACTCCCGCATCGCGGGCGGTCGTCCGGAGTCGCGGTCCAGCCTTCGAAGATCAACAATCGGTGCCGATCAGCTGGGTGTCGGACCCACCCGGTAACCTCATCCCCAATCCAAGCCAGAACACCGGTTCACCAGGAGGATCCGTGTCGCCAGGGTGGCTCGCCGCCGGTGCCTTCGTGCTGCTCGTGCTGCTGCTGGCGATCCCGGCCTTCAAGGCCGCGCGCTTCTTCGACGAAGCGACGATCGCGATGCGCAAGGCCCACGAGAACACGGACCCGTTGTTCACCGAGGCCAACACGACGCTCACGCACGTGAACACGCAGCTCGAGCGCGTCGACGGCATCACCGCCAACGCGCGCGCCGTCACGGGCAACGTCTCCGCGCTCACCAGCCTGTTCACCGCCACCCTCGGCGGTCCGCTGGTGAAGGCCGCGGCGCTGTCCTACGGCGTCAGCAAGGCCGTCAAGGCGCGCCGCAAGGCCGCCGAGCAGCCCAACAAGCACGCGAAGCGCCGTCCGAGGCGGGGGTCGCGATGAGCCGCCTCTTCTGGTTCGGGCTCGGCGCCGCGGCCGGTCTCTTCGCCGCGAAGAAGGCCTCCGAGGTGACAAAGCAGGCGACTCCGGCCGGCATCGGGGCTAACGTGGGCGAAGGCCTGCGCGAGCTCGCGGGCGCCATCGGGTCCTTCGGGGCCGAAGTGCGCGCGGGAATGGCCGAACGGGAACAGGAGTTGCACGAGACCGTGGAACGTCAGACGGGGTTCACGCCGGGGCGCCGAGCGCCCAGGGCGAACGGCAAGCACTAGTCGTTCGCCCCCGTGCCATGCCCTCCGGGGCTCCCTGACCTTCCCCAGCAACACTTCGAGGACTTCCCGTGCAGACCCACGAGATCATCAAGCGCTTCCGCGAGCACTTCGAGAACGCCGGCCACAAGTACATCCCCAGCGCCTCGCTGCTGCTCGACGACCCCAACCTGCTGTTCGTCAACGCCGGCATGGTGCCGTTCAAGCCGTACTTCCTCGGCGAGGCCCCGCCGCCCGCCCCGCGGATGACGAGCATCCAGAAGTGCGTGCGCACGCCCGACATCGACGAGGTCGGCAAGACCACGCGCCACCTCACGTTCTTCCAGATGGCCGGCAACTTCTCGCTCGGCGACTACTTCAAGGAAGACGCCATCCGCCTGGCCTGGGAGCTCATCACCAAGTCCCAGGACGACGGCGGCTACGGCTTCGACCCCGAGCGCATCTGGGTGACGGTCTACGAGACCGACGACGAGGCCATCGAGCTGTGGCAGAAGGTCGCCGGCATGCCGCTGGAGCGCATCCAGCGCCGCGGCGTCGAGGACAACTTCTGGTCCATGGGCGTGCCCGGCCCGTGCGGCCCCTGCTCGGAGATCTACTACGACCGCGGCCCCGCCTACGGCAAGGAGGGCGGCCCGGTCGTCGACGAGGACAGGTACCTGGAGATCTGGAACCTCGTCTTCATGCAGAACATCCGCGGCGAGGGCGGTGCCAAGAAGGACTACCCGGTCCTCGGCGAGCTGCCGTCCAAGAACATCGACACCGGCATGGGCGTCGAGCGCGTCGCCTACCTGCTGCAGGGCGTCGACAACGTCTACGAGACCGACCTGGTCCGCGCCGTGATCAACAAGGCCGAGGAGCTGTCGGGGCGCAAGTACGGCGCCAACGAGGTCGACGACGTCCGCTTCCGCGTCATCGCCGACCACGCCCGCAGCGGTGTGCTGCTGGTCGGCGACGGCGTCACGCCCGGCAACGAGGCCCGCGGCTACGTGCTGCGCCGCCTGCTGCGCCGCATCATCCGCAGCTCGCGCCTGCTGGGCGTGACCGAGCCGGTGCTGCAGACGTTCGCCGAGGTCGTCCGCGACTCGATGGGCCAGGCCTACCCCGAGCTGGTCAGCGGGTTCGCCCGCATCCAGCAGGTGCTCAAGGCCGAGGAGGACACGTTCCTCCGCACGCTCGACTCCGGCTCGCGGATCTTCGAGAACGCCGCCGCCGAGGTGAAGTCCGACGGCCGCGCCACGCTGCCCGGCGACAAGGCCTTCCAGCTGCACGACACCTACGGCTTCCCGATCGACCTGACGCTCGAGATGGCCTCCGAGGCCGGGCTGACGGTCGACGAGGACGGCTTCCGCAAGCTCATGGCCGAGCAGCGCGCCCGCGCCAAGGCCGACGCCGCCGGCAAGAAGACCGGCCACGGCGACCAGTCGGTCTACCGCGAGCTGCTGGAGCAGGGCCCGACCGAGTTCACCGGCTACACCGAGCTCGCCTCCGAGGCCACGCTGCGCGGCATCGTGCTCAACGGCGCCCGTGTGAAGTCGGCCCGTGAGGGCGACATCGTCGAGGTCGTCCTCGACCGCACGCCGCTGTACGCCGAGTCCGGTGGCCAGGAGTCCGACGCCGGCACCATCGTCACCGGCAACGCCGAGCTCGAGGTGCTCGACGTGCAGAAGGTCGCCCGCAAGCTGTGGGTGCACCAGGTGCGCGTCCGCTCCGGTGAGATCGCCGAGGGCGAGCACGTCGAGGCCCGCGTCGACCAGGAGTGGCGCGTCGGCGCCCGCCAGGGCCACTCGGGCACGCACGTCGTGCACGCCGCCCTGCGCCAGGTGCTCGGCCCGTCGGCCCTGCAGAGCGGCTCGTACAACAAGCCCGGCTACCTGCGCCTCGACTTCGCCTGGACCGGTGGCCTGTCCACCGAGGCCAAGAGCGAGATCGAGGAGGTCTCCAACCTCGCCGTGCGCAAGGACCTGCCGGTCGCCGTCGTCTACACCGACATGGCCGGTGCCCAGGACATGGGCGCCGTCGCCCTGTTCGGCGAGACCTACGACGAGACGGTGCGCGTCGTCGAGATCGGCGGCCCCTGGTCGCGCGAGCTCTGCGGTGGCACGCACGTCGAGCACTCGTCGCAGATCGGCCCGATCACGCTGCTCGGCGAGTCGTCCGTCGGCTCGGGCGTGCGGCGCCTGGAGGCCTACGTCGGCATCGAGGCCATGCGGTTCCTGGCCAAGGAACGCGCCATCGTGCAGAACCTGTCCGACATGCTCAAGGTCGGCTCCGACGGCCTGCCCGAGCGGATCGAGTCCCTGGTCGAGCGGCTCAAGGTCGCCGAGAAGGAGCTCGAGAAGGTCCGCGCCGCCCAGCTGCTCGGCAACGCCGGGTCGCTGGCCGACAAGGCCCTCGACGTCCGCGGCCTGTCGCTCGTGGCCCTCGGCCTGGAGGGCGTGTCGGGCAACGACCTGCGCACCCTCGGCGGCGAGGTCCGCAACCGCCTCGGGAACAAGCCCGGCGTGGTGGCCCTGTTCTCGGTCGACGGCGACAAGGTGAGCTTCGTGGTCGCCACCACGGCCGCCGCCCGCGACCTGGGGCTCGCCGCCGGCAAGCTCGTCCCGGTGTTCGGCCCGGCCATCGCCGCCCGCGGTGGCGGCAAGCCGGACCTGGCCCAGGGCGGCGGCACGAACCCCGGTGGCGTTCAGGAGGCCGTCACGGCCCTCACGAACGAACTGGACAAGGTGCTTGAACAGCGCTGACAGTCCCGGCCCGTCCTTGCCCGGCGTCGACGACCCGGGCCTCGGACGGAGACTCGGCGTCGACGTCGGGTCGGTGCGCGTGGGAATTTCCCTCAGCGATCCAGGTGCGTTTCTGGCGACTCCGCTGGTTACCCTGCAGCGTGACGAGAAGCGCGGCTCGGACCTCACCGAGCTCGTACGTCTCGTGGCTGAGCATGACGTGGTCGAGGTCGTGGTCGGTCTGCCCAAGACGCTGGCCGGTCGGCACGGCCCCGCGGCGGAGGCGGCGACCACGTACGCTGCCGCCCTGGCGGGCCGGGTCGCCCCTGTCCCGGTCAGGTTCAGCGACGAACGGCTGACGACGGTGGTGGTGAGCCGCGTGCTGGCTCAGCGCGGTGTGAAGGGCAAGAAGCAGCGTGCCGTGGTCGACCAGGCCGCCGCTGTCGAGATCCTGCAGTCTTGGCTGGACGCACGGGCACGGTTCCTGGCCGCCCGAAAGGACGAGGTGTGAGCGACGATCTCGGGTTGTTCACCGACCCTGACGTGGACGAACGACGCCCTCAGAAGCGCGACCGCGAGCGGGACAGGGCGCGAGCCAAGGCGAAGAAGCGCAAGAAGACGATCCTGTGGGTCGTCGTGGCCGCGGTGCTGGCCGTGGGCATGGGCGGCGCCTACTACGGCTACCGCGAGCTGCGCGGCATCGGCTCCTTCGACGACTACGCCGGGGCCGGCGAGGCCGACGCCATCGTCGAGGTCTCGGACGGCGACGTGGTCAGCAAGATCGCGTCGACCCTGTACGACAACGGCGTCATCGCCTCCGCCCGCGCCTTCACCGAGGCCAGCAAGACCGACGCCCGCGTGACGTCGATCCAGCCGGGCTTCTACCTGATGAAGACGAAGATGTCGGGCCAGGAAGCCGTCGCCCGCATGATCGACCCGAAGACCCGCGTCCCGGCCGTCCAGATCGTCGGTGGCCTCAAGCTCACCGACATCCAGGCCAACGGCAAGACCGTCCCCGGCATCTACTCCCAGCTCTCCGCCGCGAGCTGCACGGAGAAGGACGGGCAGAAGAAGTGCCTGTCGGCGGAGGAGATCAAGGCCGCCGCCGAGCAGACCGACCCGGTCGCCCTCGGCGTCCCGGACTGGGCGCTGGCCGACGTGAAGAAGGCGCAGCCGCAGTTCCGCCTCGAAGGCCTGATCATGCGCGGCGTGTACCAGGTCAAGCCGGGTGTCTCCGCCGTCGAGCTGATCCGCAGCGTCATCGTCTCGTCCGCGCAGAAGCTGCAGGGCGCCGGCATCCCGGGCGGCACGATGAACACCGGCTTCCGGCCGTACGAGGTCCTCGTCATCGCGTCCCTGGTCGAGAAGGAAGCGATCGAGAAGGACTTCACCAAGGTCTCGCAGGTCATCTACAACCGGATGAAGGACGGCGAGAAGCTGCAGTTCGACTCGACCATCAACTACAAGAACAACCAGCCGCACATCCGCACCTCCGACGCGGACCGCGACGCGGACAACCCGTACAACACCTACAAGTTCCCCGGTCTGCCCCCGACGCCGATCGGCTCGCCCTCGCAGCAGGCCATCACCGCGGCGCTGAAACCGGAGGGCGGCGACATCAAGTTCTTCGTGAAGTGCCAGGCCGACGGCACGTCGTGCTTCGCGACCACGTTCGAGGAGCACAACGCGAACGACCAGAAGGCCCAGAAGGAAGGCATCTACTAGTGCGCAGGGCGGCGGTGATCGGCTCGCCGATCGAGCACTCGCTCTCTCCCGTGCTGCACAACGCCGCGTACGCCGCGCTGGAGCTCGACTGGGAGTACACGCGCCTGGAGTGCACCGAGGCCGGGGTGCCCGCCCTGGTCTCCTCGCTGGGACCGGAGTGGGCCGGCCTGTCGTGCACGATGCCGACGAAGCGCGCGGCACTGGCGTTCGCGTCGTCGGTGACCCCGCGCGCCGCGGCCGTGGGGGCCGCGAACACGCTGGTGCGGCTGGAGTCCGGCTGGCTGGCCGACTGCACCGATGTGGACGGTGTCGTGGGAGCGTTGCGGGAACAGGGTTTCTCGGGCGGCTCGAACGGCGTCGTGCTCGGTGCGGGCGGCACGGCCACGGCCGTCCTGGCCGCGTTCGCCGACCTGGGCGTGAAGTCGGTGTCCCTGGTGGTGCGGGACCCCTCGCGCGCCGGTGAGGCCGTCGAGACCGCGTCGAGGGTCGGCGTCGAGGTCGACGTGCTGGACCTGTCCTCGGTGGACCTCGCCGTGCTGGCGGGCGCCGCGGACGTGCTGGTGTCGACCGTCCCGGCGGAGGCGACGGTGCCGCTGGCCGCGGACCTGGCGCGGGCCCCGTACGTGCTGGACGTGATCTACCACCCGTGGCCCACCCCGGTCGCCGCGGCGGTGGAGCAGTCGGGCGCGCGGCTCGCCACGGGCCTGGACATGCTGCTGCACCAGGCTTTCGGACAGGTGGAGCAGTTCACCGGGCTGCCGGCGCCGCAGGACGCGATGCGCGCGGCCCTGGCCGCCGAGCTCGCCCTGCGCGGCTAGCCGGATGGACGTCCCCGGACTCGGTCCCGTCACCGAGAGCGACTACGAGACGCTGGTCAGCGCCCCGGTTCCCGTGCCGCTCTTCGGCGGCGCCGCCCTGCCGTTCTCCCTGGAGGGCTACGAGGACGACGACGCGCCGGAGGACTACCACGCCGCCATCCGCGCGTTCCTCGCGCTGGACCGCACGGCGCTCACCGCGGCCGCCCCCGCCGCTTTCGCCTACTACCGCGAGACCTACGAGGCGTTCGGCGAGGGCCTGGACGACTTCCCCCGCATCGACGGCCCGGACGAGGTCTGGGACCACGTCACGTTCGACCGCCACGTCGTCTCCGTGCTGCGCGACGGCGAGGGCACGCTGGTCCACATCTCCGTCGAGTGCGAATGCTCGTGGGAGGAGGAGCACGGCCTGCAGCTCGTGCTCCGCGAAGGCAAGAGCGTGACCAGGGTCGGCCCGTACGACGGCCATCTCACCGACGACTAGGAGCCGGCGCCGGGTCACGGGCACTCGACGCCGGTGGCCGGCACTCCCTCCACCTTCGCCCGGCTCGCGATGGCCGTGCAGTAGAGCTGGAACTGCGCCATCTTCGACAGGTTCAGCATGTCCTCGGGCAGCACGATGACGTTGGAGATCGCGTAGACCCGCGACGACGAGGCGGGCACCTCGGTCACCAGGCCGAGCTTCTTCTCCTCCTCGGTCGGCCCGGCGACGAGCAGGTTGATGGCGGTGGCCCTGTCGACGGTGCCGGAGTACGCCCTGTCGCGCCGGACGAGAGCGCCGTCGGCCGACACGAGGTAGACGGTCAGCTCGTGCGACGACACCGTGGGCGCCTCGCCGCCGGTCAGGACCGGGGTCGGGCGGACGCCGCAGGCGGCGAGGGTCACCAGGGCAAGCGCAAGGTGAAGACCGCTCCGCCCGACGGCGCGTTGGCCGCCTCGATGGTGCCGCCGTGCAGGCGCGCGTTCTCCCATGCGATCGCCAATCCCAGCCCGCTGCCCTCGGAACGGGAGCGGGCCGTGTCTGCCTTGTAGAACCGGTCGAAGAGGTGGGGGAGCGCCTCGGGCGCGATGCCGGGGCCGTGGTCGGACACCTCGACGACGCCCGGCCGCACCTCGACGCGGACCGGGGTGCCGCCGTGCTTGAGCGCGTTGCCGACGAGGTTGGCCACGACCACGTCCAGGCGGCGCCGGTCGACCCTGCCGACGACGCCCTCCGGCAGGACGGCGTCGACGGACGTGGTCCAGCCGCGGGCCGCCAGGGTGTCGCGGACGGCCGTGCCGATGTCCCAGTCGTCGAGCTCCAGCAGGTTGCGGCCCTCGTCGAAGCGGGAGATCTCCATCAGGTCGTTGACCAGGCGGGTGAGCTTGCGGGTCTCGGCGGAGACCAGCCTGGCCGCGACGGCCGTGTCGGGCGGCAGCGTGTCGGCGTCCTCGTCCAGCACGGCCGTCACGGCGTTCATCGCGGTCAGCGGGGTGCGGAGCTCGTGCGACACGTCGGCGACGAACCGGCGGGACGCGGCCTGGGAGGCCTCCAGCTGCTCCGCGGCGCGGTTGAACGTGCGGGCGAGGTCGGAGAACTCGTCGGAGCCGCGTTCGTCGACACGGGTGTCGAGCCGCCCCGAACCGAGCGCGCGGGCCGCGGTGCCGAGGCGGCGGACCGGGCGCAGCACGCCGCGGGCGGTGAAGAGGGCGAGGCCGAGCGCCAGGGGCAGGACCAGGCTGACGCCGACCCAGGCGGCGGTCGAGAAGCTGTTGATGGCCCGCTGCGTGGCGCCCAGGTCCGTCAGCGCCCACACCTCGACGCCGGTGCGGCTCCCGTCGGGCTTGAGCAGCGGGATGCCGACGACGACGTACGGGTCGGCCATGTCGGTGCGGCGCTGCCAGAGGACCGTCGTGCTGTCCTTGAGCGCCGTGCGCATCTCCTGGGGGATGAACGACGGGTCGGGGCCGTTGTCCGACCGCAGGTCCCCGTAGAGCACCACGCCCCTGCTGCGCAGGAACGAGGCGAAGTCGTCGAGGTCCTGCTGCGCGGGCGGCACGGTCAGCCGGGGCGCGTACTCGCGGACGTCGTCGACGAACGGGTTCATGAAACCGTCCTGGGCGTCCTCCAGCAGCAACGTGCGGGCGGTCGCGTAGGAGGCCCCGGCCGCCGCCACCGCGCCCAGGAGCGTCAGGAGCAGGAACGAGGCCATCAGCCGGGGCCTCAGGCCGCGGAACACCGTCCTCATCGCGGGCCGAAGCGGTACCCGAAGCCGCGCACGGTGTGGACGTAGCGGGGTTCCGAGGGCACGTCCTCGATCTTGGCGCGCAGCCGCTGCACGCAGGCGTCGACGAGCCGGGAGTCGCCGAGGTAGTCGTGCTCCCACACCGCTTCGAGGATCTGCTGGCGGGTCAGCACGCGGCCGGGCGTGCGCGACAGCTCCAGCAGCAGCTTCAGCTCGGTCGGCGTCAGCGCGACCTTCGCGTCGTCCTTGAGCACCTGCAGACCGGCGCGGTCGATCACGAGGGTGCCGTGGCGTTCGACGTTCGACGGCTCGGAGATGGTCCGCCGCAGCACCGCGCGGATGCGGGCCTCCAGCACGCGCGGCTCGACGGGCTTGACCACGTAGTCGTCCGCGCCCGCCTCCAGCCCGGCGACCACGTCGAAGTCGTCGCCCCGCGCGGTGAGCATGATGATCGGCACCTCGGCCTGCACGCGCATCCGGCGGCACGTCTCGAAGCCGTCGATGCCGGGCAGCATGATGTCGAGGACCACGATGTCGGGACGCGACTCGCGCAGCCGGTCGACGCCCTCCTCGCCCGTTCCCGCCGCCCGCACGTCGTGGCCCTGGCGGCGCAGCGCCAGCCCGAGTCCCTCACGCACCGAAGGGTCGTCCTCGACCAGCAACACCATCGCCACGAGAGCCATTATCCGGAGGTCACGGCGACTGTGCTCTTTCTGTAGCGGAACCATGACATGGCGTGGACGCTCCCGTTGAGCGGCTCGCGGAACCTCGGTCGCATGGCCGGAAGCTCGCTGGGATTCCTCTTCACGTACTTCGCGCTCGTGTGGACGTCGTTCGGGCAGGAAGTGGAGAACGCCGCGTTGCCCGAACTGTCGCTGCAGCGGTCGTGGGCGTCCGACGTGGACGTGGCGGTCCTCTTCGCCGCAGTCCTCGTGGTGCTGTTCGCGCGCCGGAAGTCGTTCGCGCCGTTGCTGGTGCTCGGCGGTTCGGTGCTGCTCGCGCAGGTCCTCAAGCTCCACGTGCTGGTGCGGCCACCGCTCGACGACGACGCGGTGCTCGTGCACAACAGCTTCCCGAGTGGACACACGACGGCGGCGGTGGCGTCGGTCGTCGCCGTGACGATGGCGGTGCCGCGCAGGTTCGCGCTGCTCGTGGCGGTGCCGGGGGCGATCGGCGCGGGGACGGTGGCGGCGGAGACGGTGTCGCTGGGCTGGCACCGGTTCAGCGACACGCTCGGCGCGGCGCTGCTGGTCTCGACGCTCGCGTTCCTGGTGCTGCGGAGTTGGACCGCGGGACTGCTCGTGCCGCCCGCGCTCGCGGTGGGCGGGGTCTGGCTGGTGGTGGGCCACCCCGGCGCCACGCCGTCGATGATCTCGGGCGTGGTGACCGCCGGGGTGGTCCTGCACTTCGGGCTGGTCGTGAGCGGTCTCGGTCGGGGCGACCGCTCACGACCGGGCCACGACTCAGTCGTCGTGGTCGGTGGCGATCAGCTCGGCGATGGCGTCCAGAGCGGCATCCGCTCCGTCCCCGTCGGCGCTGAGCACCACCTCGTCACCGTGCATGGCGCCGAGGGTCATGAGACCCAGGACACTCGCCGCTTCCACGGCTTCGCCGCCGTCCTTTCGGATGGTGACCGTGACCGGCTGGTCGGCGGCGGCCTTCGCCAGCAGTGCGGCAGGCCGGGCGTGCAGTCCGACCTTGCTGGCCACGGTGACCCGTCGCTCGGCCATGATGGTTCCTCCCGGTAGAGCTGGTGCTTACTTCTTGTCGGTCCTGGGCTCGCGCACGTCGGTCCGCGCCTCGCGGACGTCGGTGCGCGTGGTGGCCGCCTCGTCCCGGACGGTGCCGACGATGCTCTCGTCGGCCTCCGGCGACTCGTCGTCCTCGCGGCCAGGGGTCTTCAGGTTCCACTTCGTGATGACGAACCGGAACAGGAAGTAGTACACCACCGCGTAGATCAGGCCGAGGATGATGAGCAGCCACGGCTTCTGCGCGATGTTCCAGTTCAGCACGAAGTCGATCGCACCGGCCGAGAACGAGAAGCCGTCGTGGGCACCCAGCGCGTTCGAGATCGCGAGCGACGTACCGGTCAGCACCGCGTGGATCAGGTACAGCGGCCACGCGACGAACATGAACGCGAACTCGAGCGGCTCCGTCACACCGGTGATGAACGCGGTGAGGGCGGCGGAGCCCATGATGCCGCCGATGATCTTGCGCTGGCTCGGCTTCGCGGTGTGCACGATCGCGAGGGCGGCGGCCGGGAGGGCGAACATCAGGATCGGGAAGAAGCCGGTCTGGAACGTTCCGGCCGTCGGGTCGCCCGCGAGGAAGCGCGGGATGTCACCGGTCTTCTCGTTGTACTCGCCGAACTGGAACCACACGACGTTGTTGACGATGTGGTGCAGGCCGAGCGGGATCAGCAGGCGGTTGACGACACCGTAGATGAACGCGCCGATGATCGTGCTGCCGGTGACCCACTCGCCGATGGCGGTCAGGCCCGCGTCGAACCACGGGTAGACCAGGCCGAGCAGGACGCCGACGATCGTCATGACACCGGCGACGATGATCGGGACGAACCGGCGGCCGCCGAAGAAGGCCAGGTACGGGGGCAGCTTGATGCGGTGGTACTTCTGCCACAGCAGCGCCGTCAGGATGCCGACGACGATACCGCCGAGGACACCGTAGTTGATCACCTCGGGCTTGGCGGCCGGGTCCGTCGGCTGGTCGAGGACCAGCGGCGACATCGCCTTGAAGACGCTGGTCAGCACGACGTAACCGACGACACCGGCGAGCGCGGTGGAACCGTCACCGCGGCGGGCGAACCCGACGGCGATGCCGACCGCGAACAGCAGGGCGAGGTTGCTGAACAACGCGTCGCCCGCCGCACCGATCACGGCGGCGACCTCGTTCCAGCCGAGGCCGTCCTTGCCCAGCAGATCGGGCTGACCGAAGCGGAGCAGCAGACCTGCCGCGGGCAGCACGGCGATCGGCAGCATGAGGCTGCGACCGAAGCGCTGCAACGTGGCGAGGCCCTTGATCTCACGACCACCGGTTGCGGCGTCCGTGCTCATCGGGTTCCTCCCTTGGCGGAGTTGGGTCCGGAACCCGGGACGGTCCGGTCCAGTTGCATGGTCACCTGGTAGAGATCGCCCCGGTACCAGGAAGTCACGTCCTCGCAGGGCCTGCCGGCGGAGCTGGCGACCCTGCGGAACACGAGCAGCGGGCTGCCCTTGCGGACGTCGAGCGCCTTCGCGGTGTCCGCGTCGGCGGTCTCGGCCCACACGGTCTGCCGCGCGTGGTCGAGCTGGACCCCGTACTCGGCCGCGAAGAGCTCGTAGAGCGACCCGGTGAGGTCGCACCGGTCGAGCTCGGGCAGCAGGTGCGGGCTGTACCAGCCGGTTTCAAGCGCCAACGGCGCGCCATCGGCCTTGCGCAAGCGCACGACGCGATAGGCGTACTCGTCGGGGTCCAGACCGAGCGAGGCCTTCGAACCGGGAGCCGCCTGGCCCGCGCTGATCACCTCGGTGCTGGGCTCGATGCCCCGCGCCTTCATGTCCGAGGTGAACGAGGCCAGCAGGTGCTGCAGGTCGTAGCGCCGCCGAGCGGTGAACGTCCCACGCCCCTTGGCCCGCGTGAGCAGGCCTTCGGCGACCAGTTGGCCGACCGCGGCCCGCACGGTGATGCGGGAGACCCCGTACCGCTCGGCGAGGTCGCGCTCCGAGGGGATCGGCGAGCCGGGTGCGAGGTCCTGCTCGGCGAGCCGGCGCAGGATCTCGCGCAGCTGCGCGTGCTTCGGCTTGGGCCCCTCCACGATCTCGTGCACTCGCTCACCTCCTCGCAGTGGTACTTTCCGGTCTAGACCAGTTGGTGCGGGAGAATGCTCCGCGCACTGAGCGGGTGTCAACCGCTGTTACGGGAACGAGAGGTACGAACGTGGCTGACGAGAAGGCGCAGAAGATCATCGCCGCCCTGGGTGGCGCCGGCAACATCGTCGAGATCGAGCCCTGCATCACCCGCCTGCGGTGTGAGCTCGAGGACGGTTCCGTCGTCGACGAGAAGGCGCTGAAGGCGTTGGGAGCGCACGGAGTCATGCGTTCCGGCAACGTCGTGCAGGTCGTCGTCGGTCCCGAGGCGGACACCATCGCCTCCGACATCGAGGACCTCCTGTGAGCGTCCGCGTGGGCAGCCCGGTGGCCGGTCGCGTGGTCGCGCTCTCCGAGGTGCCGGACCCGGTCTTCTCGCAGGCGATGGTCGGCCCCGGTGTCGCGGTCGAGCCCGTCCGGTCGAAGTCCGACGTGGTCTCGCCGCTCGACGGCACGATCGTGACGCTGCACCCGCACGCGTTCGTGGTCGCCTCCGGTGAGGGCGCCGCGGTGCTGGTCCACCTGGGCATCGACACCGTGAAGCGCAAGGGCGAGGGCTTCGAGCTGCACGTGGTCAAGGGCGAGGAGGTCCGGGCCGGGCAGCGGATCGTGACGTGGGACCCGGCCGAGGTCGAGGCGGCCGGGTTCGCGCCGATCTGCCCGGTGATCGCGCTGGACGCGTCGGCGGACGTGCTGGGCGACCTGGCGCTGGACGTCGACGTGTCGGCGAACGACGCGCTGTTCGACTGGTCTCGCTGAGCCTGCCCGGCCTGTTCTGAACGGACCGTTCACGACAGGCCGGGATTGGGCGGGAAGCACTCGGGGCAGGACCGTGGTCTCCATGACCACGGTCCTGCTCGCGTCTGTGCTGGGTTCGCTGTGGACGGTCGCCGCCGTCCTCGACGCACCGCCCTCGTCGTACCTGCTGGCGTGGTTCGGTGTCGTGCTCGCGCTGGTCGACCTGCGGCACCACCGGCTGCCGGACGCGCTCACCCTCCCGCTGGCGGCCGCGCTGCTGCTCCTGGAGTCCCACCGGCTGGGAGCCGCGGCACTCGGAGCGGTGGTCTTCGGTGGCGCTCATCTCGCGGTGCGGCGGGTGAACCCGCGGCTGATGGGCGGCGGCGACGTGAAGCTCGCGTTCGGACTCGGCGCGCCGCTCGCGCTGTCGGCCCTCTTACCTGCGGCGATCCTGTCGAGCGCGGTCACCCTCGCCGTCGCCGCGCTGAGACGCACGCGTCACGTGCCCCACGGACCGGGGCTGCTGGCCGCCACCTGGGCGTTGACGACGCTGTGAAAGGATTGTGAACGTGCTGCGCTGGATCACCGCTGGAGAGTCACACGGCCCCGCCCTCGTCGCCGTCCTGGAGGGCATGCCCGCCGGTGTCGAGGTGACGACCGACGACCTCGTCGCCCAGCTCGGGCGCCGCAGGCTCGGGTTCGGCCGCTCGCCCCGGATGGGGTTCGAGCAGGACGAGGTCGAGATCCTCGGCGGCGTGCGCCACGGCAGGACCCAGGGCGGTCCGATCGCCGTCACCATCGGCAACACCGAGTGGCCAAAGTGGCAGACGGTCATGTCCCCGGACCCGGTCGACCCGAGCCTGCTCAAGACCACCGGCCGCAACGAGGCGCTGACGCGGCCGCGTCCCGGCCACGCCGACCTGCCCGGCATGCAGAAGTTCGGCTTCGACGAGGCCCGCCCGGTGCTGGAGCGCGCCTCCGCCCGCGAGACCGCGGCCCGCACGGCGCTCGGCACCGTCGCGCGCCAGTTCCTGCAGCAGCTGCTCGGCGTGCAGGTCCTCAGCCACGTCGTGTCCATCGGCAGGGCGGCGACGCCCGAGGACGCGGCCCTGCCCACGCCCGACGACCTGGCGGCGATCGACGAGTCGCCGACGCGCTGCTTCGACCCGCGCGGCACGGAGGCCATGGTCGCCGAGGTCGAGGCCGTCAAGGAGGCAGGCGACACGGTCGGCGGCGTCATCGAGGTGCTCGTCCACGGCCTGCCGCCGGGCCTCGGCTCGCACGTGCACTGGGACCGCCGCCTCGACGCCCGGCTGGCCGCCGCGCTCATGGGCGTGCAGGCGATGAAGGGCGTGGAGATCGGCGACGGTTTCACCTCCGCCCAGCGCTGGGGTTCGCAGGCGCACGACGAGATCGACCGCGGCAGCGGCCCCGTCGGCGTGACGCGCCGCTCGAACCGCGCCGGTGGTCTCGAGGGCGGCATCACCAACGGCGAGGTCCTGCGCGCCCGCGTCGCCATGAAGCCCATCTCGACCGTCCCGCGCGCACTGTCCACCGTGGACGTCCGCACCGGTGAGGCCGCCGTCGCGATCCACCAGCGCTCCGACGTGTGCGCCGTGCCGCGCGCCGGTGTGGTGCTGGAGTCCGTGGTGGCGCTGGTGCTGGCCGAGGCCGCGCTGGAGAAGTTCGGCGGCGACTCGCTCGACGAGACGCGCCGCAACGCCCACGCGTACCTCAAGGCCCTGGAAGCCCGCTGGGAGGGCATGTGAGCCCGCGCTACGTCGTGGTCGGCCCGCCCGGCGCGGGCAAGACCACTGTCAGCGAGCTGCTGGCCGCCCGCCTCGGCCTGCCGTTCCGCGACGTCGACGCGGACGTCGTCGCGCTCGCGGGCAAGCCGATCCCGGACATCTTCACCGACGACGGCGAGACCGTTTTCCGGGCGATGGAAGAGGAAGCGGTCGCCAAGGCGCTCGTCGAGCACGAGGGCGTGCTGGCGCTCGGCGGGGGAGCGGTGCTGTCGGCCGCGACCCGCGAACGCCTGCGCGGGCACACCGTCGTGTTCCTGAACGTGGGCATGGCCGAGGGCGTGCGCCGCACCGGGCTGGCGGCCAACCGCCCGCTGCTGACCGGCATCAACCCGCGTGCCACGTTCAAGGCGCTGCTCGACGCACGCCTGCCGCTGTACCGCGAGGTCGCGACGACCGAGGTGCTCACCGACGCCCTCGACCCGGAGCAGGTGGCCGACGCGGTGATCAAGGGAGCTGGGGAATGACCGAGCCGACGACCGTCGAGGTCAACGCCGAGAAGCCGTACGTCGTGGTGATCGGCAGGGGCCTGCTGGGCGAGATCACCGCCCACCTCGAGGGCACGTCCAAGGTCGCGATCGTGCACCAGCCGACCCTGGCCGCCACGGCCGGTGTGCTGGTCGACGAGCTGAAGGCGACGGGGATCGACGCGCACCGCGTCGAGGTGCCCGACGCCGAGGACGGCAAGGACCTCGCCGTCGCCGGCTTCTGCTGGGACGTGCTCGGCAAGATCGGCCTGTCACGCGCCGACGTCGTCGTCGGCCTCGGCGGCGGCGCCGTCACCGACCTCGCGGGCTTCGTCGCCTCCACCTGGATGCGCGGCGTGCGCCTGGTGCAGATCCCGACCACCCTGCTGGGCATGGTCGACGCGGCGGTCGGCGGCAAGACCGGCATCAACACCGACGCGGGCAAGAACCTCGTGGGCACGTTCTACGAGCCCGAGGTCGTCTTCGTCGACCTCGCCACCCTGGAGACGTTGCCGCGCAACGAGCTCGTCGCCGGCATGGCCGAGATCGTGAAGGGCGGCTTCATCGCCGACCCGGTCATCCTCGACCTGATCGAGGCCGACCCGGCCCTCGCCCTGGACCCGACCGGCGAGGTGCTCGCCGAGCTCGTCCGCCGCAAGATCCAGATCAAGGCCGACGTCGTCTCGAACGACCTGCGCGAGTCGTCCCTGCGCGAGATCCTGAACTACGGCCACACCCTGGGCCACGCCATCGAACGCCGCGAGCGCTACCGCTGGCGCCACGGCGCGGCCATCAGCGTGGGCCTGGTCTTCGCCGCCGAGCTGGCCCGCCTGGCCGGCCGCCTGGACGACGAGACCGCCGACCGCCACCGGTCCGTCCTGAAGCTGCTCGGCCTGCCCACCTCCTACGACCCGGACGCCCTCCCGCAGCTCATGGAGGGCATGAAGGTCGACAAGAAGAACAAGGCGGGCGTGCTCCGCTTCGTGGTCCTCGACGGCCTCGCGAAGCCCGGCCGCCTGGAGGGCCCCGACCCGTCCCTGATCGCCGCCGCCTACTCCGCCGTCGCCGCCGAGCCGACCACCGGCACCGGGAAGGTCATGCTGTGAAGGTCCTCGTCCTCAACGGCCCGAACCTGAACCGCCTGGGCACCCGCGAGCCCGACGTCTACGGCAGCACCACCTACACCGACCTGGTGTCGCTGTGCGAGGCGGAGGGCCGCGAGCTCGGCTTCGAGGTGGAGGTCCGCCAGACCAACCACGAGGGCGAGATGGTGGAGTGGCTGCACGAGGCCGCCGACGCCTCCACCCCGGTCGTGCTGAACGGCGCCGCCTGGACCCACTACTCGATCGCCGTCCGCGACGCCTGCTCCCAGCTCACCGCGCCCCTGGTCGAGGTGCACATCTCGAACATCCACCAGCGCGAGGAGTTCCGGCACCACAGCGTCATCTCGGCGATCGCGAACGGCGTGATCGTGGGCCTGGGCGTCGAGGGCTACCTGCTCGCGCTGCGCTGGCTGTCGCTGAAGAGGTAGCGCTCAGGACCGGGCAGCGCTCACCGGTGGCGCATCGCCGAGCCGTTGGTGCGTCCGGATCCACGGGGTCGAGGTGCAGGCCGTCCCACCGCAGGGCGACCGCGGTCGCCCGTGCCGGCACCGCGTCGGCCTCCAGGAGCAGCACGCCGAAGCGGCGGGAAGTACTCGGCCACGGCGTCGCGGTACCGGCCGGACGCCGGGTCGCGCAGCACGAAGGCGGGCCATCCGTCGCGGAGCGGTGCCTGGGCGCTGCCCTGCAGGTCGGGGCGGCCGCCGTTCGTGACGATCTTCACGGGCCCGATCGTAGGATTCCGCGATGCTGCACCACGTCGAGTTGTGGGTACCGGACCTCGCCCGTGCCGAGGCCACCCTGGGCTGGCTCTTCACCGAGCTGGGCTGGACCGAGCACCAGCGCTGGGACGCGGGTGTCAGCTGGAGGCAGGGCGAGACCTACGTCGTGGCGGAGCAGTCCCCGGCACTCACCGGACCACACGATCGGATGAAAGCCGGCCTCAACCACCTCGCCCTGCACGCCGGCACCCGCGACGACGTCGACCGCCTCACGCACGAGGCCGGGGCGAACGGCTGGCGGCTGATGTTCGCCGACCGGCACCCCCACGCGGGCGGCCCCGACCACTACGCGGCGTTCCTCGAGAACGAGGACGGTTTCGAGGTCGAGCTGGTCGCGCGCACGGATGGATAAAACAGCAGGCAGCGAACGCGGTGGTCGTGCGACCATCCGCGCGTGCGAGGTGCCCCAGGCGCCCGCTCGCCGATCCCGCGCTCAACCTCTACTCCGGCGACGCGTCCGGCTGCCGCTCTTTCATGGCCGATGCGCAGGGGTCGGTGACGCTCGACGGGCAGGCCGTGGAGCTGCGGCGGATCCAGCCGGTCGGCGTCAGGTTCGAGGCCGCCGAGGACAACGCGGCGGGGGAGTCGCCCGGACGGCCGGCGGCTCAGGGGTGCGGACTAGCCTTCCGCGCCAGGAAGCCGCCCAGCAGCATCCCCAGCCCGGCCGGCACGAGCACCAGCAGCGCCGTGAACGCCGCCCCGCCGGTCAGCGCCACCCACAGCGCCTCCTGCCCGGTCTGGTCCACCAGCAGCGAGGACCCGACGACGCCCAGCGCCCCCGCGAACGGCCCGGCGATCAGCGCGGCGATGAACCACTGCATGCCGCGGCCCTCCAGGTCGCGCATCGTGTCCACCGCGCCCCAGATCACGGCGGCGGCGACGAGCAGGGCCACGGCGATCGGGCGGACCGAGCTCGCCTCGGGGCTGCGGACGGCGACAGCGGACACGCCGGTCTGCACGGCCCCGTGCAGGAGCCCCATCCACAACGCACGGACGAACCAAGGACGCATGCGCACAGCTTAGGACTGGTCGTACGCTGCGGGACATGTCGTCCTACGCCGCACGCCGGACCGCACTGCGCCAAAAGCTCCAGAACGCGAACCTCGACGCGTTGCTCGTCACGAACCTCCTGAACGTCCGATATCTCACCGGGTTCACCGGGTCGAACGCCGCCGTGCTGGTCGACGCGCGCGGCGACGACGCGTCGGTGTTCTGCACGGACGGCCGGTACCTCACCCAGTCCGCGAAGCAGGTGCCGGACCTGCCGCGGCTCATCGACCGGCCGTGCGACATCGCCCTCGCCAAGAAGGCGAGAGGCCGGTTCGGGTTCGAGAGCCACCACGTCACGGTCGACGGCCTGGACGGCATCACGCAGGCGGCGGGCCAGGCCGAGCCGGTCAGGGCCGGCGGCCTCGTCGAGGCGTTGCGGCTGGTCAAGGACGAGGTCGAGATCGAGGCGCTGCGGATGGCGTGCGCGGCGGCGGACCGGGCGCTGGCGGCGTTGATCGGGCACGGCGGCCTGCGCGCCGGCCGCACCGAACGCGAGGTCGCGCGCGAGCTGGAGAGCCGCATGCTCGACCACGGCGCCGAGGGGCCGTCGTTCTCGTCGATCGTGGCGTTCGGCGCGAACTCCGCGGTGCCGCACCACTCGCCGACCGACGCGACCCTGCACACCGGTGACTTCGTCAAGCTCGACTTCGGCGCGCTCGTCGACGGCTACCACTCCGACATGACGCGCACGCTCGTCCTCGGCAAGCCCGCCGACTGGCAGCGCGACCTGTACGACCTGGTCGCGCGCTCGCAGGCGGCCGGGCGTGGCGCGCTGAAGCCGGGTATGAGGACGGGGCACGTCGACCTCGCGTCGCGCGAGGTGATCGAGAAGGCGGGGCACGGGAACGAGTTCGTGCACGGCCTCGGCCACGGGGTCGGCCTGGAGATCCACGAGGCACCGGCGTTGTCGAAGGCAGGTGACGGTACACTTTCGGCCGGTATGGCGGTCACCGTCGAGCCCGGCGTCTACTTGCCGGGGCGGGGCGGGGTCCGCATCGAGGACACCCTCGTGGTGCGCGCAAGCGGGCCGGAGCTCCTCACCCTGACCACGAAGGAACTCGTGGTCGTCTGACACCCCCGTCCAACACAGGAGAAATCCCACCGTGGCCACCACGAACGACCTGAAGAACGGCCTGGTGCTGAACCTCGACGGCCAGCTGTGGACCGTCACCGCGTTCCAGCACGTCAAGCCCGGCAAGGGTGGCGCCTTCGTGCGCACGACCCTCAAGCACGTGCTGACCGGGAAGGTCGTCGACAAGACCTTCAACGCGGGCACCAAGGTCGAGACCGCCACCGTGGACAAGCGCGGCATGACCTACCTGTACAAGGAAGGCACCGACTTCATCTTCATGGACGGTGACACCTACGACCAGATCCCGGTTCCGACCGAGACCGTCGGTGACGCCGCGAACTACATGCTGGAGAACCAGGAAGCGATGGTCGCCACGCACGAGGGCGTCCCGCTGTTCGTCGAGCTCCCGACCTCGGTCGAGCTCGTCATCCAGCACACCGACCCGGGCCTGCAGGGCGACCGCTCCACCGGCGGCACCAAGCCCGCGACGCTGGAGACCGGCGCCGAGATCCAGGTTCCGCTGTTCGTGACGACCGGCGAGAAGATCAAGGTCGACACCCGCGACGGCCGCTACCTCGGCCGCATCAGCGACAAGTCCTGATGGGTGCTCGGAGCAAGGCCCGCAAGCGCGCGGTCGACTTCCTCTACGAGGCCGACCTGCTGGGCACCGACCCGGTGACGCTGCTGGCCGAACGAGTCGGCTCGCCGGACGTCCCGCCGGTGAACGACTACACCGTCTCCCTGGTCGAGGGCGTCACCGCGCACCGCTCGCGCATCGACGACCTGATCTCGGAGCACGCCGAGGGCTGGACCCTGCAGCGCATGCCGGCGGTCGACCGCGCGGTCCTGCGCATCGGTCTCTACGAGCTGCTGTGGGCGGCCGACGTGCCGGACGCGGTGGCCATCGACGAGGCCGTGGAGCTCGCCAAGGGCCTCTCGACGGACGACTCGCCGAGGTTCGTCAACGGCGTGCTCGGCCGGATCGCGGTCATCGCGGACCAGCTGCGCGCCGTCCTGTAGTTTCGACCGGACGGCCGCTCCTCCCGCAACGGGAGGGGCGGCCGTCCGTCACCTAGCGCGTGGTGCGCGCCCAGCCCCGCCGTTCGCCCTCGTCGATCAACCGCTGAGCCGCCTCCCACAACGGCGCCGAAGCGTCACCGATCACCGCCTTGCGCGCCCGCACGTCGTCCGCCGTCACGCCGGGCGTCCGCCAGGTCCCGCCGCGCGCCATCCAGTTGAGCAACAACGGCTGGAGCCGGTCCATCGCCTTGGCGAACCGCGCTTCCGGCGTCTCGCGCGCCTCGAACTCGTCGAACAACGCCCGCATCGCGCGTCCCGCGTCCTCGGGCAGCAGGCCGAACAACCGGTCCGCGGCGGCGTCCTCGCGTTCCTGCTGGCTCACGCCCGCCTCGGTGTCGTAGAGCGGTGTGTCGCCCGCGTAGATCTCGACGAGGTCGTGGACGACGACGAGCTTGACCGTGTGGCCGACGTCGATCGGCTCGTCGGCGTACTCGGCGAGGGTCATCACCATCAATGCGAGGTGCCAGGAGTGCTCCGCGTCGTTCTCGCGCCGGTCGGCCGCGGCGAGAGGTGACTGGCGCAGCACCGTCTTGAGCTTGTCGACCTCGATCAGGAACGTGAGGTGGTCGAGCAGCCGGGCGTCCAGACCGGACGGCAGCGGGTTCGAGTCGGCGAGGAGTTCCGTGTCGGAGGTGGTCACGGTGCCGGGAGACTACCTGGCCGCGCTTATTCCGTGAGGATCACCACCGCCGTTCCGGGCACATCCCCAGCCTGCCGGGTGTCGTACTGAACGGGCGCTCGGACGAAGGGGGACCAGCGGCGTGGACCAGGAGGACAGGCTCGCCTACCGCATGCTCGGCCGATTCAGCGAGGCCGCCGACGCCGTGCGGGAGGCCAGGCGCAAGATCGAGAAGACCGGGGAGCCGGGCTGGCTGAGCACCGTGGTGGCGCGGGTGAGCCTCACGATGCTGCGCGTGCGGGCCCGGCGCGGCTTCGAGATGCCGGACCCGGTGGTGAGCCCCGGCCCGAACGACGAGGTGGGCCTGGGGGTGCTGACGGCGCTCGACGCGCTGACGCCGGACGAACGCGTGGCCTACGTGCTGCACGACATGTTCGGCGAGGGGTTCGAGCGGGTCGCGCCGCTGATCGGCCGCACGCCGCTGGGCGCGTCGCAGGTCGAGGCTCGGGCGCGGCAGCGGGTGGCGGGCCGGCCGGTGTCCGATGTGGACCTCGACGGCCAGCGCGGCGTCGTGGACGCGTTCGTGGCGGGAGCCGAGGTGCTGGACGCGGACGTGACGCTGCGGTCGGAGGACCTGTGGCTGCGCGGCGCCGAGATGGTCGCGCCCAAGGCGCGGCTGCTGCAGGCGCCGTGCATGGTGCCCGCGGTGGTCGGCGGCGAGGCCGGGCTGATGTCGGTGGTCGACGGCAAACCGGTCGCGCTGGTGTCGTTCACGGTGCGCGAGGGGCGTATCGCGGCGATCCACGCGATCACGGACCGAGAGCACGTCCGCAGGCTGACGGCAGCGCACCACACACACGCGCCAGCCGGGTTCCCCCAGTTCCGACACTAGTGAGCAGGTCTGACACCAATGGAGCAGTGGCTCCCCCGACGTCCTCAGGGCGACTGGCAGGACGTCGGGGGAGCCACTGCTCCAAGTGGGTGCCGGAAGTTCAGTCTTCCTTCGCGGGCCGCGCCTCGGGAGGCAGCACACCCCAGTCGATGAGCTGCTCGGTGAGCTCGCCCGGCGTCATGTCGTAGATGATCGCGAGCGAACGCAGGTCCTCGGTGCGGATGGAGAGGACCTTGCCGTTGTAGTCACCGCGCTGCGACTGGATGGTCGCCGCGTAGCGGGCGAGCGGGCCGACCTTCTCGACCGGCAGCTGCTGCAGCCGTTCGAGGTTGATCACGATCTTGGTGGCCGGCTCGGCACCCGACGGCACGCGGCCCTCCGGCAGGAGCTCGGCGACGGGAACGCCGTAGAAGTCGGCCAGCTCGGCCAGCTTCTGCACGGTCACCGCGCGGTCACCGCGCTCGTACGAGCCGACGACCACGGCCTTCCAGCGACCGCCGGACTTCTGCTCGACGCCGTGCAGGGACAGGCCCTGCTGCTGGCGGATAGCGCGGAGCTTGGCCCCCAGCGCCTTGGCGTAGTCGCCCATGTGGCGGTTCTCCGTTCATTCGCCCCGTCAGCAGTACTGGCGTGCTGCGGGGAGGCTTAGATCGATACGCAGAGTAATGATTACTCGCCGTGGTCGGCAGGTCAAGCTGATCTCGGGACGAGACGCGCGCCACGCCTGGCCCACCACTCGGATGGTTGACCGTCCACAGGTGATACCGTGCAGGTCAGCCCGGCTATAACCGGGTGTCCGACGTCCTTTAAGGACCCGTCCAGTGAGGCGGGGAAGGAGGTCCAGCCGTGGCGTCACGTCAACGTGGCGCGACGGATCCGGCCGGGGATCGCGAGATCCTGTCGGCCGGTGACGTCGCGCGCACTGTCGCCCGAATGGCCCATCAGATCATCGAGAAGACCGCTCTCGATGCACCCAGCGCACCCGACGTCGTCTTGATGGGTATTCCCAGCCGGGGAGCCCCCCTCGCACGTCGCCTGGCCGCTAAGATCGCCGAATTTTCCGGCCGGACGGTGCACGAGGGCACGCTCGACATCACCCTCTACCGCGACGACCTGCGCCGAGGCCCCACGCGGCCGCTGGAGGCCACGAAGCTGCCCGAGGGCGGCATCGACGACAAGCTGGTCGTGCTCGTCGACGACGTGCTGTTCTCCGGCCGCACCATCCGCGCCGCGCTCGACGCCCTGCGCGACCACGGCCGTCCCCGCGCGGTGCAGCTCGCCGTGCTGGTCGACCGCGGCCACCGGGAGCTGCCGATCCGCGCGGACTACGTCGGCAAGAACCTGCCGACGTCGAAGAACGAGGACGTCGTCGTGAACCTCGAGGAGTTCGACGGCCGCGACGGAGTGGTGCTGAAGTGAAGCACCTGCTCTCCACCGACGGCCTCGACCGCGACCAGGCGATCGCGATCCTCGACACCGCGGACCGGCTGAAGCAGGCGCTGCTCGGCCGCGAGGTCCGCAAGCTGCCGACGCTGCGCGGCCGCACCGTGATCACGATGTTCTACGAGAACAGCACCCGCACGCGGGTGTCGTTCGAGATCGCCGGCAAGTGGATGTCCGCCGACGTGATCAACGTCAGCAGCTCCGGTTCCAGCGTCAGCAAGGGCGAAAGTCTCCGGGACACCGCCCTGACGTTGCAGGCCGCGGGCGCCGACTGCGTCATCGTGCGCCACCCGGCGTCCGGTGCCGCCCACCGGCTCGCGGGCTGGCTCAGGCACACCGGCACGTCCGTGGTGAACGCGGGCGACGGCATGCACGAGCACCCGACGCAGGCGCTGCTCGACGCCGCCACGTTGCGCGACCGCCTCGGCAGCCTCGACGGCCGCCGCGTCGCGATCGTCGGCGACGTCCTGCACAGCCGCGTCGCCCGGTCGAACGTGCACCTGCTCACCACGCTCGGTGCCGAGGTCACCCTGGTGGCCCCGCCGACGCTCCTGCCCACGGGCGTGGAGAAGTGGCCGGTCACCGTCTCGCACGAGATCGACTCCGAGCTCGCCTCGCAGGACGCGGTGATGCTGCTGCGCGTGCAGGCCGAACGCATGACCGGCGGGTTCTTCCCGAGCTCCCGCGAGTACTCGATCGCCTACGGCCTCAACGAGCGGCGCCTGAAGCTGCTGCCCGAGCACGCCGTCGTGCTGCACCCCGGCCCGATGCTGCGCGGCATGGAGATCGCCTCCGTCGTCGCCGACAGCCCGCAGGCCGCCATCACCGAGCAGGTCCGCAACGGTGTCCACGTGCGCATGGCCGTGCTGTACCACTTGCTCGCCCACGAGGAGGAAAACGCGTGAAACCCTTGCTGCTCAAGGGAGTTCGTCCCTATGGCGAGGGGGAACCGATCGACCTGCTGATCCGCGACGGCGTGATCGCGGAGGGCTCGGACTCCGATGCCGAGGTCATCGAGGGCAACGGCGCGATCCTGCTGCCGGGCTTCGTCGACCTGCACACCCACCTGCGCGAACCCGGCCGCGAGGACACCGAGACCATCGAGACGGGTTCCCGGGCCGCCGCTCTCGGTGGCTACACGGCGGTCTTCGCGATGGCCAACACCGACCCGGTCGCCGACAACGCCGTCATCGTCGAGCACGTCGCCCGCCGTGGCCAGGAGGCCGGTCTCGTCGACGTCCACCCCGTCGGCGCCGTCACCGTCGGGCTCAAGGGCGAGAAGCTCGCCGAGCTCGGCACGATGGCCAAGTCCAAGGCGAACGTCCGGGTGTTCTCCGACGACGGCCACTGCGTGTACGACCCGCTGATCATGCGCCGCGCCCTGGAGTACTCGAAGGCGCTGGGCGCCGTCATCGCCCAGCACGCCGAGGAACCGCGCCTCACCATCGGCGCGCAGGCGCACGAGGGCGAGAACGCGTCGCGCCTGGGCCTGCAGGGCTGGCCGGCCGCCGCCGAGGAGTCGATCGTCGCCCGCGACTGCCTGCTCGCCAAGCAGGTCGGCGCGCGGCTGCACGTCTGCCACGTCAGCACCACCGGCACCGCCGACGTCCTGAGGTGGGCCAAGGCCCGCGGCACCCAGGTCAGCGCCGAGGTCACCCCGCACCACCTGATCCTGACCGACGACCGGCTCTCCACCTACGACCCGGTCAACAAGGTCAACCCGCCGCTGCGCACGCAGACCGACGTCGACGCGCTGCGCCAGGCGCTCGCGGACGGCACCATCGACTGCGTCGCCACGGACCACGCCCCGCACGCCGTGCAGGACAAGGACTGCGAGTGGTCGGCCGCGAGGCCGGGCATGCTCGGACTGCAGACCGCGCTGAGCATCGTCGTCGAGACGATGGTCAAGACCGGCCTGCTGGACTGGCGCGGCGTCGCGCGGGTGATGAGCGAGAAGCCCGCCGAGATCGCCGGCCTGACCGACCAGGGCCGTCCGATCGAGGCCGGCGAGCCCGCGAACCTCGTGCTGGTCGATCCGGACGCGACGTGGACCGTGAACGGCGCTCAGCTCGCGAGCATCGCGGGCAACACCCCGTTCGAGGGGATGGAGCTGCCCGGCGCGGTGACGGCCACCATCTTCCGTGGCCGGGTGACCGCCCTGGCGGGAAGGATTGCGGAATGACCCGCGTACTCCTCTCCGTGGCGGTCCTCCTCTTCTTCGCGTTGTGCGTCTACGGCATGTGGCACGGCTGGAAGCGACGCCAGCGCGCGCAGGCCGGCCTGCCGCAGTTCCCCGCGACACCGGAGAACCTCGGCGCGGCGACCCTCGCGACCACGGGTGTCTACATCGGAACGACGAACGCGGGCAACTGGCAGGACCGCGTCCAGGTCGGCGACATCGGCCACCGCGCGGAGGCCACGCTGAGCCTCGTCCCCGAAGGCGTCGCGATCGACCGCGTCGGCGCCACCCCGATCTTCATCCCCGCCGGGTCCATCCGGGACGCCCGCACCGACCGCGGGCTCGCCGGGAAGGTCATGTTCAGCGAGCAGGGACTGCTGGTCCTCCAGTGGGAGAACCAGGGCCACCTCTTCGACACGGGCTTCCGCGGCGACGACAAGGACGTTTACGACGACTGGCTCGCGGCACTCGGCCAGGAGCAACCGAACACGGAGGGCAAGGCGTGACGAACGCGGCATTGGTGCTGGAAGACGGTCGCGTCTTCCGCGGTGAGGCGTACGGAGCGACCGGCGTCTCGCTCGGCGAGGTCGTGTTCTCCACGGCCATGACCGGCTACCAGGAGACCCTGACCGACCCCTCCTACCACCGCCAGATCGTGGTGCAGACCGCGCCGCAGATCGGCAACACCGGCTGGAACGACGAGGACGACGAGTCGTCGAAGATCTGGGTCGCGGGCTACGTCGTCCGCGACCCCGCGCGCACGCCGTCCAACTGGCGGTCCCGCCGCGGCCTCGACGAGGAGCTCGCGAACCAGGGCGTCGTCGGCATCTCCGGCCTCGACACCCGCACCCTGACCCGCCACATCCGCGAGCAGGGCGCGATGCGCGCCGGCGTGTTCTCCGGCGCCGGGCTCACCGACGACGCGTCGATGGTCGAGCAGGTCAAGGCGAGCGCGCAGATGGTCGGCGCGAACCTCGCGGTCGACGTCACCACCGACGAGCCGTACGTCGTCGAGGCCATCGGCGAGAAGAAGTTCACCGTCGCGGCGCTCGACCTGGGCATCAAGTCGAACACCCCGCGGATGATGGCGGCGCGCGGCATCGAGGTGCACGTGCTGCCGTTGACGAGCAGCTTCGACGACATCCTGAAGGTCAGCCCGGACGGAGTGTTCCTGAGCAACGGCCCCGGCGACCCGGCCACGCAGGACCACGCCATCGCGCTCACCAAGGAGGCGCTGGGCCGCAAGCTGCCGCTGTTCGGCATCTGCTTCGGCAACCAGATCCTCGGCCGCGCGGTCGGCCGCGGCACGTACAAGATGCGCTACGGCCACCGCGGCATCAACATCCCGGTCATCGACGTGACCACCGGCAAGGTCGCCATCACCTCGCAGAACCACGGGTTCGCGCTGGAGGGCACGCCGGGGGAGGAGTTCTCCTCGGAGTTCGGCCGCGCCGTGCTGTCGCACTACTGCCCGAACGACGGCACCGTCGAGGGCGTCCGGCTGCTCGACGCGCCGGCGTTCTCCGTGCAGTACCACCCGGAGGCCGCGGCCGGTCCGCACGACGCCGCGCCCCTGTTCGACGAGTTCGTGACCATGATGAACGGCGGCCGCTGACATGCCCAAGAGGACTGATCTCAAGCACATCCTGGTCATCGGCTCCGGCCCGATCGTCATCGGTCAGGCCTGCGAGTTCGACTACTCCGGCACCCAGGCGTGCCGGGTGCTGCGGGAGGAGGGCATCAGGGTCAGCCTGGTGAACTCCAACCCGGCGACGATCATGACCGACCCCGAGTTCGCCGACGCCACCTACATCGAGCCGATCACGGCCGAGTTCGTGGAGAAGGTCATCGCGCAGGAGCGCCCGGACGCGATCCTGGCGACGCTGGGCGGCCAGACCGCGCTCAACACCGCGATCGCGCTGCACGAGCGCGGGGTGCTGGAGAAGTACAACGTCGAGCTGATCGGTGCGAACGTCGACGCGATCCAGCGCGGCGAGGACCGGCAGATCTTCAAGGACCTGGTGCGCAAGATCGGCGCCGAGGTGCCGCGCTCGGCCGTCTGCAACACGATGGACGAGGTCCGCAAGACCGTCGCCGAGCTGGGCCTGCCGGTCGTCATCCGGCCGTCGTTCACCATGGGCGGCCTGGGTTCCGGCATGGCCTACACCGCGGAGGAGCTGGAGCGGCTCGCGGCCATCGGCCTGGAGGAGTCCCCGGTCACCGAGGTGCTGATCGAGGAGAGCGTGCTCGGGTGGAAGGAGTACGAGCTCGAGCTGATGCGCGACCGCAACGACAACGTCGTCGTCATCTGCTCGATCGAGAACATCGACCCGATGGGCGTGCACACCGGTGACTCCGTCACGGTGGCGCCCGCGATGACGCTGACCGACCGCGAGTACCAGCACATGCGCGACGTCGGCATCCAGGTCATCCGCGAGGTCGGCGTCGACACCGGCGGCTGCAACATCCAGTTCGCGATCCACCCCGAGAACGGCCGCATGGTCGTCATCGAGATGAACCCGCGCGTGTCGCGCTCGTCGGCGCTGGCGTCGAAGGCGACGGGCTTCCCGATCGCCAAGATCGCCGCGAAGCTCGCGATCGGCTACACGCTCGACGAGATCACCAACGACATCACCGGCGAGACCCCGGCGTCGTTCGAGCCGACGCTCGACTACGTGGTCGTGAAGGCGCCGCGGTTCGCGTTCGAGAAGTTCCCCGGAGCGGACCCGACCCTGACGACGACGATGAAGTCGGTCGGCGAGGCCATGTCCATCGGCCGCAACTTCGTCGAGGCGCTGGGCAAGGCCCTGCGGTCGCTCGAGACGAAGTCGGTCGGCTTCTGGACCCAGCCCGATCCCGAGGGCGTCACGCTGGAGTCCACGCTCAAGCAGCTGGAGCGCGGTCACGACGGCCGGCTCTACACGGTCGAACGGGCGCTGCGGCTCGGTGCGTCCATCGAGGACGTTCACCAGGCATCGGGCATCGACCCGTGGTTCGTCGAGCAGATCGCCTGGCTCGGCACCCTGCGCACGGAGCTGCTGGACGCGCCGGTGCTCGACGAGGCGTTGCTGCGCAAGGCGAAGCGCGCCGGCCTGTCCGACCGGCAGATCTCCGTGCTGCGGCCGGAGCTGGCCGGCGAGGACGGCGTGCGCGCGCTGCGCCACCGCCTCGGCGTGCGGCCGGTGTACAAGACGGTCGACACGTGCGCGGCGGAGTTCAAGTCCGAGACGCCGTACCACTACTCCGCCTACGAGCTCGACCCCAACGCCGAGTCGGAGGTCGCGGAGCAGCGGGTGAAGCCGAAGGTGCTGATCCTGGGCTCCGGCCCGAACCGCATCGGCCAGGGCATCGAGTTCGACTACTCCTGCGTGCACGCCGCGATGGCGTTGCGGGAGGCCGGCTACGAGACCGTCATGGTCAACTGCAACCCCGAGACCGTGTCGACCGACTACGACACCTCCGACCGCCTCTACTTCGAGCCGCTGACGTTCGAGGACGTCCTGGAGGTCGTGCACTCCGAGCAGCGCTCCGGCGAGGTCGCCGGCGTGATCGTCCAGCTGGGCGGGCAGACGCCGCTGGGCCTCGCGAAGCGCCTCTCGGACGCCGGTGTGCCCGTCGTCGGCACGACCCCGGAGGCGATCCACCTCGCCGAGGACCGCGGCCAGTTCGGCAAGGTGCTCACCGAGGCCGGGCTGCCCGCGCCGAAGTTCGGCACCGCCACCTCGTTCGGCGAGGCCAAGGAGATCGCGGACGAGATCGGCTACCCGGTCCTCGTGCGCCCCTCCTACGTCCTCGGCGGCCGCGGCATGGAGATCGTGTACGACGAGGAGTCGCTGTCCGGGTACATCGCCCGCGCGACCGAGGTCACCCCGGAGCACCCGGTGCTCGTCGACCGGTTCCTCGACGACGCCATCGAGATCGACGTCGACGCCCTGTGCGACGGCGACGAGGTCTTCATCGGCGGTGTCATGGAACACATCGAGGAAGCCGGCGTGCACTCCGGCGACTCGTCGTGTGCTCTGCCGCCGATCACGCTCGGCGCCTCCGACATCGAGAACGTCCGCCGTTCCACCGAGGCCATCGCCCGCGGAATCGGCGTCAAGGGGCTGCTGAACGTCCAGTACGCGCTCAAGGACGACGTCCTCTACGTCCTGGAGGCGAACCCGCGTGCGTCGCGCACGGTGCCGTTCGTGTCCAAGGCCACCGCGGTCTCGATGGCCAAGGCGGCGTCCCGCGTCATGCTGGGCGCCACGATCGCGGAGCTGCGCACCGAGGGCCTGCTGCCCGCCACCGGTGACGGCGCCCGGCTGCCCGAGCACGCGCCGGTCGCGGTCAAGGAGGCGGTCATGCAGTTCCACCGCTTCCGCACGCCCGAGGGCCACGGCGTCGACTCGTTGCTGGGCCCGGAGATGAAGTCCACCGGCGAGGTCATGGGCATCGACTCGTCGTTCGGCAAGGCGTTCGCGAAGTCGCAGACGGCCTCCTACGGCTCGCTTCCCACCGCCGGCAAGGTGTTCGTGTCCTTCGCGAACCGCGACAAGCGCGCGATGATCTTCCCGGTCAAGCGCCTCGCCGACCTCGGCTTCCAGATCCTCGCCACGTCGGGCACCGCGGAGGTGTTGAAGCGCAACGGGATCCCGTGCACCGAGGTGCGCAAGCACTTCGAGGGCGAGGGCAACGTCGTCGACATGATCCTGGCCGGCGAGATCGACATGATCTTCAACACGCCGTACGGCAACAGCGGCCCGCGCGTGGACGGCTACGAGATCCGCACCGCCGCCGTCGCCAAGGACATCCCTTGCGTCACCACGATCCAGGGCGCCGCCGCGGCCGTGCACGGCATCGAGGCGCTCATCCGCGGTGACATCGGCGTCCAGCCGCTGCAGGCGCTCCAGGCCGCGCTGCGGGGTGACGCGTGACGTTCGGGAAGAGGCTGACCGAAGCCGCCGAGGCGCACGGACCGCTGTGCGTCGGGATCGACCCGCACCCCGGCCTGCTCGACGCGTGGGGCCTCTCGCGGACCGCCGAGGGCCTCGAACGGTTCGCCCTGACGGCCGTGGAGGCGTTCGGCGGCAAGGTGTCGATGGTGAAGCCGCAGGCGGCGTTCTTCGAGGCCTACGGGTCGCGGGGCGTCGCCGTGCTGGAGCGGGTGATCGCGGACCTGCGCGACTCCGGCACGCTCGTGCTGGTGGACGCCAAGCGCGGCGACATCGGCTCGACCATGGCCGCCTACGCCGAGGCGTACCTGGGCGAGGGCTCGCCGCTGGCCGGTGACGCGGTGACGGTGTCGCCGTTCCTCGGCTTCGGGTCGCTGCAGCCCGCGCTCGACACGGCCCGGGCGAACGGCCGGGGCGTGTTCGTGCTCGCGCTCACCTCCAACCCCGAGGGAGCGGAGGTCCAGCGGGCCGTTGCTCCGGACGGGCGAACCGTGGCGCAGACGATCATCGATTTCGGAGCCGCCCGGAATTCCGGCATTTCCCCGTGCGGCGATGTCGGTCTCGTCGTAGGGGCCACGATCGGGGAAACGGATGCGGACCTCTCCCGGTTCAACGGACCGGTTCTGGCGCCCGGTTTCGGCGCTCAGGGAGGCTCCGCGGCCGATCTAAAACGGCTCTTCGGACCCGACATGCGCAACGTCTTTCCGACTTCTTCACGAGATGTTCTCAAGCACGGACCGGACGTGTCTTCGCTGGTCAGCGCCGTGCGGAGGGTTCAGGAGAGCCTCTGAGGAGGGGCGCGCCACGACTTTTGGGGTGTGGCGCGCTCACCTGGGGAAACATGTGTTGGTAGGGTCCACGCCACCGGCTGCCCCGCTGGTCACCGGCCTCATAGCACACGTAACGTGGGCGACGAGTTGCCGGAGGCAGTGATCAGGCCGCCGGAGGGTGTTGGTACTACTACCACCCGCCGCCTCACTCATGACCGCTGAAGATTTCTTGACTGGGTCGCGTTGTACTCAGGCAATTGCGGTCGGTACGGTCGCGGCACCGATCCGAAAAGAATCCACACCACGGAGGAAATCGTGGCTCTTCCCCAGCTTACCGAGGAGCAGCGAGCCGCAGCGCTGGAGAAGGCTGCTGCCGCTCGTCGCGCTCGGGCTGAGCTCAAGGAGCGCCTCAAGCGCGGCGGCACGACCCTGACGGACGTGCTCAAGGCCGCCGAGAGCGACGAGGTCCTGGGCAAGATGAAGGTGTCCGCGCTGCTCGAGGCCCTGCCGGGCGTCGGCAAGGTGCGCGCGCAGCAGATCATGGAGCGCCTCGAGATCGCTCCCAGCCGTCGCCTGCGCGGTCTCGGTGACCGTCAGCGCAAGGCCCTGCTCTCCGAGTTCAGCGGAGAGTGATTGGCAGCGAGGCGGGGACGGGCGCTGCCCGTCCCCGCCTCACCGTCTTGTCCGGGCCGTCCGGCGTTGGCAAGTCCAGCGTCCTGGCGGAGCTGCGCAGGCAGCAGCCCGACGTCTACTTCTCCGTCTCGGCGACCACCAGGAAGCCGAGGCCGGGCGAGGTCGACGGGGTGCACTACCACTTCGTAGACCACGCGAAGTTCCAGCGGATGGTGGACGCGGGCGAGTTCCTCGAACACGCCGAGTTCGCCGGGAACCGCTACGGAACGCCTCGCAGGCCCGTCGAAGAAGCTCTGGCCACCGGCCGCCCCGCCCTGCTCGAGATCGAGCTCCAGGGCGCCAGGCAGGTCCGCGTGGCGATGCCGGAAGCCCAGCTGGTCATGCTGATGCCCCCGTCCTGGGAGCACCTGGTCGACCGGCTGACCGGCAGAGGAACCGAACATCCGGACGTCGTCGAACGCCGCCTCGAGATCGCCCGCGAGGAGCTGGCGGCCGAGAAGGAGTTCGACGAGGTCGTCGTGAACGCCGACGTGCAGTCGGCCGCCGCCGACTTGCTATCCTTGATGGTCGGACCACGAATTTCAGGAGTCTGATAGTGATCACCCACACCGAGCTCGGTCACCTGACCGGTTCCCCGGAGGGCATCACCAACCCGCCGATCGACGACCTGCTGGAGCAGGTGAGCTCGAAGTACGCGTTGGTGATCTACGCAGCGAAGCGTGCCCGCCAGATCAACGACTACTACGCGCAGCTCGGCGAGGGCCTGCTCGAGTACGTCGGCCCGCTCGTCGAGCCGGGTCCGCGCGAGAAGCCCCTGTCGATCGCGCTCCGCGAGATCCACGCGGGTCTCCTCGAGCACACCGAGGGCGAGTGACCGACGAAGTCGCCGGGTGAGGTGTGCCTGCGGAAAGCGCAGGCCATCGCGCCTTCGAGTGTCTTGTGGGGGCCGAGCCCCCACACCCCACGCCGGGGCGAGCCCCGGACCCCCAGCGGGTTCCTCCCTAGTGGGCGTGACCTCGCGGTCGTTGCTCACAGGGAGAGGCTTTGAACCCCGCTGCACGTGACACTGATGCCCCCGACAAGCCCAGGATCGTTCTGGGTGTTGGCGGGGGCATCGCCGCGTACAAGGCTTGTGAGGTTCTGCGCCGGCTGACCGAATCCGGCCACTCCGTGCGGGTCGTGCCCACCGAGGGCGCCCTCAAGTTCGTGGGCGCCGCCACGTTCGAGGCGCTGTCCGGTCAGGTCGTGTCCGCGGACCCGTTCGACGACGTGCACGAGGTGCCGCACGTCAAGCTCGGCCAGAACGCCGACCTCGTCGTGGTCGCCCCGGCGACGGCGAACCTCATCGCCAAGGCCGCGCACGGCCTCGCCGACGACCTGCTGACCAACACCCTGCTGACCGCGCGCTGCCCGGTCCTGCTGGTGCCCGCGATGCACACCGAGATGTGGGAGCACCCGGCCACCCGGCACAACGTGGAGCTGCTGCGCTCGCGGGGCGTCGTCGTCGCGGAGCCCGCGTCCGGCCGCCTCACCGGCAAGGACACCGGCAAGGGCCGCCTGCCCGACCCCGCCGAGATCGTGGAGCTGGCCCGGCTGCTGCTCGTCCAGGGCCAGGCCCTGCGGCGCACGCTGGAGGGCGTGCACGTCGCGATCTCGGCCGGCGGCACCCGAGAACCACTCGATCCGGTGCGGTTCATCGGCAACCGGTCGTCCGGCAAGCAGGGCTATGCACTCGCACGGGTGGCGGCGCAACGGGGTGCGAGAGTGACTTTGGTCGCCGGCAACACCGCCGACCTCACCACGCCGGCCGGTGTCGACCTGGTCCGCGTGGGCTCCGCCGTGGAGTTGCGCGACGCGATGCACGAGGTCGCCGCGGACGCCGACGTGGTCGTCATGGCCGCCGCCGTCGCCGACTTCCGGCCCGTGTCGCTCACCGGCCACAAGATCAAGAAGACCGACGCCGACCCCGACCCGATCGCGCTGACGAAGAACCCCGACATCCTCGTGGAGCTCGTTTCCGCACGTCGGGACGGTCAGGTCATCGTCGGGTTCGCCGCGGAGACCGGCGACGAGACGACGTCGGTGCTCGACTACGGCCGCGCCAAGCTCCGGCGCAAGGGCTGCGACCTCCTGGTGGTGAACGCGGTCGGCGACGGCCAAGCGTTCGAGCAGGAGGACAACGCCGGGTGGCTGCTCTCCGCCGAGGGGGCCGAGACGCCTATCCCGCACGGGCCGAAAACACAAGTGGCGTCCGCCGTGTGGGACGCGGTTACCGTTCGCTTGCCCGAGTCTCAGTAGTATTTTCCGGAGTCCAACCCGCAACGAAGGAGTGTCCGTGAGCCAGCACAGCAGCAGGCTGTTCACGAGTGAGTCGGTGACCGAGGGACACCCGGACAAGATCTGCGACGCGATCAGCGACTCGATCCTGGACGCCTTGCTGGCCAAGGACCCCCGCTCCCGGGTGGCCGTGGAGACGCTGGTGACCACGGGCCAGGTCCACGTGGCGGGTGAGGTCACCACCGAGGCCTACGCGGACATCCCCACGATCGTCCGCGAGAAGATCCTGGAGATCGGCTACGACTCGTCCGCGAAGGGCTTCGACGGCCACTCGTGCGGCGTGAACGTGGCGATCGGCGCGCAGTCCCCGGACATCGCGCAGGGCGTCGACACGGCGTTCGAGGAGCGCGTCGAGGGCGCCGCGGACGAGATCGACAAGCAGGGCGCCGGCGACCAGGGCCTGATGTTCGGCTACGCGTGCACCGACACGCCCGAGCTCATGCCGCTGCCGATCGCGCTGGCGCACCGCCTGTCCCGCCGCCTGACCGCGGTCCGCAAGGACGGCACCGTGCCGTACCTGCGCCCGGACGGCAAGACCCAGGTCACCATCGAGTACGCGGGCGACCAGCCCGTGCGCCTCGACACGGTCGTCATCTCCACGCAGCACGCCGACGGCATCGACCTCGAGAAGCTCCTCGGCGTCGACCTGCGCGAGCACGTCGTGGCCCCCGAGCTGGCCGAGCTGAGCCTCGACACCGCGAACGTCCGGCTGCTCACCAACCCGACCGGCCGCTTCGTCATCGGCGGCCCGATGGGTGACGCCGGCCTGACCGGCCGCAAGATCATCGTCGACACCTACGGCGGCATGGCCCGCCACGGCGGCGGCGCGTTCTCCGGCAAGGACCCGTCGAAGGTCGACCGCTCCGCCGCGTACGCCATGCGGTGGGTCGCGAAGAACACCGTCGCCGCGGGTCTTGCCACCCGCGTCGAGGTCCAGGTCGCCTACGCGATCGGCAAGGCGGCCCCGGTGGGCCTGTTCGTCGAGACCTTCGGCACCGAGACCGTCGACCCGCAGAAGATCCAGCAGGCCATCACCGAGGTGTTCGACCTCCGGCCCGCCGCGATCATCCGCGACCTCGACCTGCTGCGCCCGATCTACGCCCCGACCGCCGCGTACGGCCACTTCGGCCGCACCGACGTCGACCTGCCGTGGGAGTCCACGGACCGCGCGGAGGCCCTGCGCAGCGCCGCCGGCGCCTGATCCCGTTCCACGCGCACGGCCCGCTTCCCATCTTGGGGAGGCGGGCCGTGTCGTATTTCAGGACCGGTCGCCGTCTCCGTTCCGCGTGGGGGACAACACGACCGGACTCAGCGCGGTACCGCGACCGCTCGACGTCGAACTGCCGCGCCCGCACCTCGTCGACCGCCTGCGATCCCGCTGGTGCCGCCCGGTCACGCTGGTGACCGCCGGACCGGGCTTCGGCAAGACCACCGCGCTGGCCCAGGCCGTCCGCGCCAACCTCCTCGAGCCGCGCGGCCTCGACGCCTGGGTGAGCTGCGGCCCCGACCACGAGGACGCGACCCGGCTGGCCGGGGCGATCCTGGACGCGCTCGGCGGCGGGAGCCCCGAACCCGGTGCGGCGGACGTCCTCGACGCACTGCGGCGGAAAGCCCCGCTCGACGTCTGCCTGACGCTCGACGACGTCCACGAGATCCCGGACGGCTCACCAGGGGCACTGCTGCTCGAAGCCGTGGTGCGCGCCCTGCCCGGCACCGCGCACCTCGTGCTGTCGGGCAGGTGCGCGCCGCCTCTTCCGCTGGCCAGAAGGGAAGCGGCGGGGGAGGTGGGCTCCGTCGGCACGGACGACCTCGCCTTCACCGGCGCCGAAACCGCCGCGCTGGCACGGAGGTTCGGCCGGGAGCCCACCGAGGACCTGCACGGCTGGCCCGCGCTCGTCAGGCTGTCGCTGACGGCGGGACGCACCGCGTCGTGGCGCTACGCCGCGGAGGAGGTGCTACGCGGTCTCGACGGACCGGCGCGGACGGCGTTGGCCGCCCTGGTGCTGCTGGGATGTGCGACCGAGGACGAGGTCGGCGCGGTCACGGGAGCCCCGGCGGACCTGGAGCGCCTGGTCGAGGAGGTCCCGCTGGTCAACCGGCTCGACGACGGCAGGTACCGCGCTCACGACCTGTGGGCCGGTCTGGCGCCCGCGGACCACCTGCGCGCGAAGGCGGTCGACGTCCTGGTCGCGCGGGGCGAACTGGCGGGAGCCGGGCGGATCGCGTGCCGTGCGCGGGACTGGCCGCTCCTCGGCCGGCTGGCGGTCGAGCTCGTGCGGACCACGTTGTCCGTGCTGCCCTGCACGACGGCCGAGCGGTGGCTGACAGCGGTTCCCGAACACCTGCGCCAGGAACCCGCGTTCCTGTTGCTCGCCGCGGCCGTGGCGCACGCCGGGGACTTCACCGACCCGTCCCTCGACGGCCTGGTCGACCGCGCCTGCGCCGGGATGCTCGAAGCCGGCGACCTCGACGGCGCCGCGGTGGTGCTGGGACAGGCGGTGATCACCGCGCACTCCAGGGGCGACCTGGCCCGGCTTGTCCAGGTGGCGTCGAAGGCCCAGTGGATCGACGCGGAGTCGCCGGTGCTGCGGCTGCTCAGGCACAGCGTCGCCGCGGTGGTCGCCGAGCTCGCGGGAGATCCGGAGGAGGCCCTGGTCCACCTCGCCCAGGCGCCCACCACCGAGGTGCCCCGGGCACTGGCGGTGTCCACCACGCGGTTCCACGTGCACTGCCTGGCGATGTGCGGACGCGGGCAGGACGCCGCCGAGCTCGCCGGACGCAGGCTGAACGACGACCTGGCCCTCCGCCACGTCGCCACCGCGCGGTGGTTCGACGGCGAAGTCGTCGACTTCACCGGGGATGACCCGGACAGCACGGCACGCGACGAGTTCGTGGCGCGCGCTCTGCACACCGTCATCGCCGCGTCGTTCGGGGAGACCACGACCGAACTTCCTGGCGAGCAGGACAATCCGCGCGACGCCGTGCTGGCGTGTGCGTCGCACGCTGCCGTTGCCGTCACGCGCGGAGAGGAGGAGTTGGCGCGGGACGTGTACAAGCGGCACCTGGCGAGGTGGCCGGTGGACGTCAAGGTCGCCGAACGGCACCTGCGCAGGTTCCTGACGCTGGGCTACGTGCTCAGCGACGAGCTGAGAGAACGTTGGGACGCCGCGGATCTGGGGCCGTCGCACCGCAAGGCGCGGGCGGCCGGCCGGGCGTTGCTCCGTGCCAGGCGAGGAGATCTGCGAGCGGACCTGCCGGAAGCACACGCGCTGTGCTTCCTCCCGCTGCCGTGGTCGGTCGAACTCGCGTGCCGCCAAGCGGCGACGGGGAGGACGAAGCTGGGGTCGTGGCTGGCCGAGCGCGTCGGACCCGCGGTGCACCGGCAGTTCCGGGAGCTGGCAGGGGATCCGGACCTCGCCACGGGTGCGGCCCGGCTGCTCGCCACCGTGCCGACGCCGCCGGACCACCCGATCGGCATCGAGGTGCTCGGGCCGATGCGCGTGACCAGGAACGGCATCGCGGTCGACGCCCCGGAGCTGCGGCGCGCACGCGTCCGACAACTGCTGGGACTGCTCGTCCTGCGCCCGGTGGTGACCCGAGACCAGGCGGCGGACCTGCTCTGGCCCGAGCTCGACCCCGCCAGTGCCGCCAGGAACCTGCGGGTGACCACGACGCACCTGCGGCGGCTGCTGGAACCCGGCCGCGCGGCCGGCGAGGCCAGCTACTGCGTGCGCAGCGACGGCGACACGATCAGGCTGGTCCGGGGCGGTCTGCTGACCGCGGACCTGTGGTCGTTCCACGACCTGGGCGACGCGGACCTGCTGGAGCGGGCGGTGGCGTTGTGGCGCGGCGAACCGCTGCCGGACCTGGCGGAGCTGTGCGAGGCCGAGGTCGGCCACATCCGGGCGAGGCACGTCCGGAACCTGGTGGCGCTGGGCGAGTCCAGGCTCGTCACGTCGGACCCGGCCGAGGCGGGCCGGCTGGCCGAACGGGCGCTGGAGCTGGAGCCGTTCGACCCGCGCGGGCACCGCCTGGCGCTGGCCGCCGCACTGCGCGCACGGAACCCGCGGAGAACCGCGGAGGTCCGTGCGCGCGTGCTGGAGTCGTTGCGGGAGCTCGGGGCCGAACCCGACGCCGCGACGCGGATCCTGTTGCGGCAGACCGTCACGGGCAGCTGACGGCGACCTCGGTGGACGGCGGGCACCAGTCGACCCCGGCCTGGCCGTTGCCCCTGTCCCAGCCGGCGTCGCCGGACAGCAGGTCCGTGCCGTCGTCACCCAGCATCCGGTCGTCGCCGGGCTCGCCGTAGACGGTGTCGCGCTGCGGACCGCCCTGGACCTCGTCGTCGCCGCGGCCGGCGCAGACCAGGTCGTCGCCGGGACCGCCGTAGATCACGTCGTCGCCGTCCAAGCCGATGATGACGTCGTCGGCGCCCAACCCGAAGATGGTGTCCGGTCCGGGGCTGCCGAGGATGACGTCCGGGTTCACCGTCCCGACGATCACTCCGGCGCCGACGATCGTGGGCGCGGCGTTGTAGCAGTCCGCCTGGGTGGGTCTGTTCTGGAACTCCGGCGGGACGTCGTCCGCTTGGGCGACACCGGCGGTGCACAGACCGATGGCGAGCGCCGCGGCAGCGATGCGCAGTTTCATGGTGGGTTCCCCTCGTCCGTGTGGTGCTTGCGGATCGAAGAGTTGCAACCGAGCGTTGCCCGAACGCTAACCAGACGACGAGGCCGATGTATCAAGTGCGGCCGTGCGGACTCCGCTCGTGCGTAGGCCACCGCACGTCCGCCTGTCCGGCCCCCCCATGTCACCGGTCAGGCGGCGTGCCGCGCCACGCCGGCACGCGCCAGCACACTCCCTCCTGGCGCTGCCGGTGTCGCGCGGCCCCTCGGTGCCCCACGACGCGGCCGAACCGCCCGTCGTGGGGCACCGAGCCTTCTGTGAGTGTGAAGAAGGCCCTGGTCATCCGGGACCTTTGTTCATACGGGAGTTGGTTCCGCGACACGTCCTGCGACTAGAAACTCGGTTCATGTCGCTCTCTCGTCGTGGGTTCATGGCTGCGGTCGCTGCTGCTGGTGCGGGCACTTTGCTGCCGCCGTCGGTATACGCCACATTGGCTCGTGAGCCTCGCGCGGGAGGATTGCGCGCGATAAAGCACGTAGTGCTGCTGATGCAGGAGAACCGTTCGTTCGACCACTACTACGGAACTCTCCGTGGAGTGCGCGGGTTCTCCGACCGCAACGCACTGAGGGGTGTCTTCAACCAGTCCGGCGTGCTGCCGTTCCCGGTGCGTGAAGCGGCGTCGGGGCGTGACATCCAGTACATCGGCGACCTCGACCACAGCTGGAACGGCGGCCACTCGGCGTTGCGCGGCGGGTGGAACGACAACTGGGTGCCGGCGAAGACCGCGGCGACCATGGCGTTCTACACGCGCCAGGACATCCCGTTCCACCACGAGCTCGCGGACACCTTCACGCTGTGCGACGCCTACCACTGCTCGGTGCCGTCCTCGACCTCGCCGAACCGGAACTACTGGGTGTCCGGGTACACCGGGTTCGAGCCGTCCGGCGGCCGGGCGACCGGCAACGCGGCCTACGACGAGGACAACCACGCCGGGTACACGTGGAAGACCTACCCGGAACGCCTCGAGGCGGCGGGCAAGCCCTGGCGCGTCTACCAGGAGTGGGACAACTTCCAGGACAACAACCTGGAGTTCTACGCGCGGTTCAAGGAGATCGCGCGCAAGGTGCTGCCCGCCGGGTTCCGGTCGCTCGACAGGCTGTACGGGACCGGCGACCCCGCGTTGATCGGGTCGCTGGACCTCTCGCGGTTGTCGGCGGCGGAGAAGTCGTTGTACGACAGGGGACTGCACCGCGTGCGTCCTGGCGGCCTGGGGGAGGCGTTCCGGGCCGACGTGGAGCACGGGCGCCTGCCCGCCGTCTCGTACCTCGTGCCGTCCTCGGTGGACTCCGAGCACCCCGGCGCGTCGTCGCCCGCCGCGTCCGCCTCGATCACCTACCAGGTGCTGGACGCGCTGGCGTCGAACCAGGACGTGTGGGAGTCCACGGTCCTGTTCATCACCTACGACGAGAACGACGGCTTCTACGACCACGTGCCGCCGCCGCGCCCGCCGTTGTCCGTCACCGACGAATACGTGGGCGACCGGCCGTTGGGGCTGGGTGCGCGCGTGCCGATGACCGTCGTCTCGCCGTGGTCCGTGGGCGGTTACGTGTGCTCGCAGGTGTTCGACCACACGTCGATGACGCAGTTCCTGGAGAAGTGGACGGGAGTGCGGTCGGAAGAGATCTCCTCGTGGCGTAGGACCGTCACCGGTGATCTGACTTCCGCGTTCGACTTCGACCGGCGGCGGACATGGCCCGAGGTCGGTGAGCCCGCTGCCGTGCCGCCCGCGACGCCGCGCTGGCGTCCCGCGCCGCCGTCGACGCAGAAGATGCCGGAGCAGGAGGCCGGACGCCGCCGTGCGCGCGCACTGCCGTACCAGCCGGATGCGTCGTTGCGCGGTTCCCGTCTGGAGATGTCGAACTCCGGTGCGTCGTCCGTGCACCTCGCGCTGTACCCGTACTCGGGACAGTTCGACGTACCGCAGCACTTCGACGTCGCGTCGGAAGCGGCGCTCGACGTCGTCGGCGACCACGATCTCGTGTTGCTGGGGCCCAACGGTTTCCGCCGTGAGTTCGCCGGCACGTCATCGGACCGTGCGCGTGTCTCGTCGTCGGTGCGCGGATACAGCCGTGTGCTGACGTTGACGTTCGAGAACACCGGATCTTCGCGGCTGACGTTCATGCTGGGAGGCCGCAAGTACTCCGTGCGTCCGGGACACCGCCACGTCATCCCGTGGCTGACCGCCCTCAACTCCGGCTGGTACGACCTCACCGTGACGGTGGAGGAGGAGCCCGCGTTCCGCCGGCGGCTCTGCGGTCACATCGAGAACGGCCGCGAGTCGATCTCCGGCTAACGTCTTTCCCGTGGAGATCACGGGGGATGAGATCCGGCGGCGGATGATCGATCACGAATCGCTGGACCCGGGAGGCCTGAGGATCGTCGGTGCGACGATCACCGGCCGGCTGGACCTGTCCGACGTCGTGGCGAAGCGCCCGCTGGTGCTGGTGGACTGCAAGGCCGAACTGCCCGTGGTGCTCAGCCGCGCGCACTTCTCCCTGCTGGACCTGAGCGGGCTGGTGGCGCCGTCCCTGCAGGCGCGCGGCCTGACCGTGGACCACCACCTGAAGCTGAGCGGCGCGAGGCTGACCGCCGAGGAGTCGGTGGACGCGCTGCACATGCGCATCGGCGGCAGCGCGTACCTGGACGAGGGGTTCCAGGCGTCGGGGACGGTGACGCTGAGCGGGTCGCAGGTCGCCGGGGTGCTGATGTGCGGTGGCGGGCGGTTCGACAACGGGCTCTTCCTGGTGGACCTGCGGGTCGGCGACGGGATCTTCCTCAACCAGGACTGCCGGATCTCGGGCGGTGGCGTGCACGCGTCCGTGCGCCTGCGCGGCACTCGGGTGGACGGGCAGCTCCTGCTCAGGGGCGTCCGGATCACCTCCGCCGGCGTTGCGCTCGACCTGCGGTACGTGCGCGTGGGCAGGGAGCTCTTCCTGCCGTTCGACGGCATCGAGGGCAAGGCGCAGCTCGAAGGGCTCACCTACGAGGGACTGCCGCGGGACGCCACTGTGGACGAATGGCTGGCGTTCCTCGCGGACCGCACGCTGCGCTACTCGGCCCAGCCCTGGGCCCAGCTCGCCACCGCGCACCAGGCGGCCGGCCACGAACGCGACGTGCGGCGCATCCGCGTCGCCCAGCAACGCGACCTGCGCCGGCGCGGGCAGCTGTCGCGGTGGGGCCGCCTGTGGCACCTGGTGCGCGGCGTGACCGTCGGCCACGGCTACCGGCCCGGCCTGGCCCTGGTGTGGCTGGCCGGCGTGCTCGCGGTGTCGGTCGGGGTGGTGCTGGTCTCCGGCGGCGTCCGCTGCTCGGTCGTCGAACAGGTCGGCTACGCCCTGAACGTGGCGGCACCGCTGCTCAAGGCGGACGCGGCCCGCTGCACGGTCGACGCCGGCTCGGGCGCGGGCAGGCTGGTCCTGGCGTCGACCTGGCTGCTCCAGGTGCTGGCCTGGGCGTTCGCCACCCTGTTCGTGGCGGGCTTCACCGGTTTGGTGAGGCGCAACGCGTGACTGTCGGGGCCGTCTGATACACCAGGAGGCATGAGCGCGAAGACCGGAGCGAGAAAAGGGGAGCGAGTCCCCGCGGCGTCGCTGCCGGTCGCGCGGATCGTGGTGGACGTCCCGCTCGCCCACCTGGACAGGCCCTTCGACTACCAGGTTCCGTCCGAACTGGACGATGCCGCCGTACCGGGCTGCCGCGTCCGCGTGCGCTTCGCTGGCCAGCTGGTCGACGGCTACCTCCTGGAGCGCGCCGAAACCTCCGAGTACGGCAAGAAACTCACCTACATCGAGAAGGTCGTCTCACCGGAACCGGTGCTGGCACCGGAGATCGCGGCGCTGGCCCGCGCCGTCGCCGACAGGTACGCGGGCGGCATGATCGACGTGCTGCGCCTGGCCATCCCACCCCGCCACGCCCGAGCGGAGGCCGCGCCGTCCGGCACCCCGGCCCCGCTGCCGCAGGTGCCCGCGTGGGTGACGTCCGCAGACCCCGGAAGTCCGGCCGCACAGGCGGATTCCGCCGCCGACGCACACGGCACCGCGCTCTACGGCGATGCCGAATCCCCGGGCCCGGCCACGACCTCCGACTCCGCGGCACTCGCAGAACCTCCGGGCTCCGAACCCGATCCCGCCCCCTCGCCTGCCCGACCCGCCACCCAGTCCGCGGATCCCCCGGCGGCGTCCAATCCCGAGACGTCAGCCGCGTCGGTCACCTCGCCGTCGCCGGATCTCCCCGCCCGGTCCGAGCTGCCGCCCGTCCCCGCCGACGCCTGGTCCCGCTACCCCCGCGGCCCCAAGTACCTCGAAGCCCTCCGCGAAGGCCGCCCCGCCCACGCCGTCTGGCAGGCGCTGCCCTCCGAGGACTGGCCCGCCCGCCTCGCCGAGGCCGCGGCCGCCGTCGCCTCCACCGGGCGCGGCGTGGTCATCGTCGTGCCGGACCACCGCGACTCCGCTCGCGTGGCCGAGGCGTGCGGCCGGCTGATCGAAGGCGTGGTGACGCTCGCGGCCGACCTCGGGCCGTCGGAGCGCTACAAGCGTTGGCTGTCGGTGCGCCGTGGCGTGGCGCGGGTGGTGGTGGGCACGCGTGCGACCGCTTTCGCGCCCATCCGCGACCCCGGCCTGCTGATCGTGTGGGACGACGGTGACGACCTTCACGTCGAGCCGCGGTCGCCATACCCCAACGTGCGCGACGTGCTGGTGCAGCGCGCGCACATGACCGGGGCGGCGTTGCTGGTCGCCGGGTTCGCCCGCACCGCGGAGGCGCAGCTGCTGGTCGAGACCGGGTGGGCGCACGAGATCGTGGCGTCGCGCGAGACGCTGCGGGCCGTCGCGCCGCGGGTGGTGTCGGTGGGCGACAACGAGTGGCAGGACGTCAAGGACCCGGCCGCCCGCACGGCACGGTTGCCGTCCATCGCCTTCGACGCCGCCCGGTTCGCCCTCGCCGACTCGCCGGTGCTGATCCAGGTGCCGCGGCGCGGGTACGTGCCGGCGCTCGCGTGCGGGCAGTGCCGCGGGCCCGCGCGGTGCCGGCGGTGTGCCGGGCCGCTGGCGTTGCCCGGCGGCACCGAGGACGGGGCACCCAAGCCCGCCTACTGCCGGTGGTGCGCCGCGACGGAGGCCGGGTTCCGGTGCCCGACGTGCGGGTCGCGGAGATTGCGCGGGCAGATCATCGGTGCCCGGCGCACCGCGGAGGAGCTCGGCAGGGCGTTTCCCGGCTACCCGGTGCGGACCAGCGGCGCGGACGAGGTGCTGGCCGCGGTGCCCGGCAAACCCGCGCTGGTCGTGGCGACGCCCGGTGCCGAGCCCGTGGCCGAGGGCGGGTACGGGGCCGTGCTGCTGCTCGACGGCTGGGCGTTGCTCGGGCGGGCCGACCTCCGGGCGTCCGAGGAGGCGCTGCGGCGGTGGATGACCGCGGCCGGGCTCGTGCGTCCCGGCACCGGGCGCGTGGTCGTCATCGCCGACTCGGCACTCACGCCCGTGCAGGCCCTGGTCCGCTGGGACCCGGTGTGGCACGCCGCCACCGAGCTCGCCGCGCGCACCGAGCTGGGCTTCCCGCCCGCAGTGCGGATGGCGACCGTCGACGGCACCCCCGACGCGGTCAACGCCCTGCTCGACGAGCTGCACCTGCCGCCCACCGGGGAGGTCCTCGGACCGGTGCCGCTCGGGGAGGACGAGTCGAAGGAGCGGGCGCTGGTGCGGGTCGCGCGCGGCGAGGGACGTCAGCTGGCCGCCGTGCTGGCCGAGGCGCAGGCGGTGCGGACGGCGCGCAAGGAACAGGACCTCGTGCGCATCAAGCTCGACCCGCTCGAGGTGCTCTGACCCGGTCGTCCAGGGCGGTGGGCCTCAGCTCTCGTAGTAGGAGCGCAGGCCGGCGAGGTGCTCGCGGATGTTCTCGTCGGTGAGCTTCTCGTAGCCGAGGTACTCGGACATGTACGCCATCAGCTCGGCCCGGTCCGGGTGCTCGGTGGCCGCGATCACGTGCGCCGTCGTGCCCGCGACGCCCGCCGGGAACAGCAGGAAGCCGTCGAGGCCCGCCATCGTGTCGAAGGAAGCGTTCTTGGCCTCCCACAACGTCCAGACGTCCTCCTCGCGGCCGCACTCCGCGAGCAGCAGCGCCGCCAGGCCCAGCGCCTCGCTCAGGCCCCAGCCCTCGCGGTGGGCGGCCGTCTCCTCGGCGAGCAGGTGGCGCAGCAGGTCCGCGTCGCCCTCGCGCCGCTCGCGCAGCAGGAGGTGCAGCGCTTCCTCGCGGTCCGCCTCGTCGAGCGGGGTGTTCGCGAAATCCGTTCGCAACTGGTCAAGATCGATCGACACGCCCGCACCTTAGGCCTTTCTCAAGCAGTGTTGCCATCCGGTCGCAACGGAGTAGAAGTCTTCGCATGTCGCGAACGGTTGCCGTTTTGACGCTCTCCGTCGTACTGGTCGTTCCTGCGCAGGCAGGAGCGGCGGAAACACCACCGCGCGTACCCGAACAGACCGGCTGGGGCGGCGCGGTCACCAGCGTCGACCCCGACGCGTCCCAGATCGGCATCGACGTCCTGCGCCGCGGCGGCAACGCCGTCGACGCCGCCGTCGCCACGGCCGCCGCGCTCGGCGTCACCGACCCGTTCTCCGCGGGCATCGGCGGCGGCGGGTTCCTCGTCCACTACGACGCCCGCACCGGTCGCGTGTCCACTCTGGACGGCCGCGAGACGGCGCCGCGCTCCGCCACCGAGCAGCTCTTCGTCGAGAACGGCAAGCCGTTGCCGTTCGCCGAGGCGATGACGAGCGGCCTGTCCGTCGGCGTCCCCGGCACGCCCAAGACGTGGCAGGTCGCGCTGCGCAAGTGGGGCACGCTGAACCTGCGCGAGGCCATGGCGCCCGCGGAAGCCTTGGCACGGCGCGGTTTCGTCGTCGACCAGACGTTCAACACGCAGATCGCGAACAACGCCGCGCGGTTCGCCGACTTCACCTCGACCCGCGACCTCTACCTGCCCGGCGGGCAGCCTCCCGCGGTCGGCAGCACGTTCCGCAACCCGCAGCTCGCCGACACCTACCGCGAGCTGGCCCGCACCGAGCTCGCGTCCCTCTACGGCGGCGCGGTCGGCCGCGACCTGGTCAACGCCGTCCGCAAACCCCCGGTGGTGCCGGGCTCGACGCGCACCGTCCGCGCCGGCGACCTCAAGATCTCCGACCTGACGCGCTACCAGGTCGAACGCCGCGACCCGACGCGCACGAGCTACCGCGGTCTCGACGTCTACGGCATGGCCGCGCCGTCGTCCGGCGGCACGACCGTCGGCGAGGCGCTCAACATCCTCGAGTCGACCGACCTGGCGAAGGCCTCCGACGTCGAGTACCTGCACCGCTTCATCGAGTCGACGAAGCTCTCCTTCGCCGACCGCACGCGCTGGGTCGGCGACCCGGCCTTCACCCGCGTGCCGACCGAGGGCCTGCTGTCGCAGAAGTTCGCCGACAGCCGCGCGTGCCTGATCAAGCCGGACGCCGTGCTGCCCGCCCCGCAGCCCGCCGCCGACCCGCGGAACCCGCAGCCGTGCCAGGCCACCGCCGGTCTCTCGCCGCTGCGCGAGGACGCCGAACGCACCACGCACCTCACCGTCGCCGACCGCTGGGGCAACGTCGTCTCCTACACCCTGACCATCGAGGCCGAGGGAGGCAGCGGCATCGTGGTGCCCGGCCGCGGCTTCCTGCTGAACAACGAGCTCACCGACTTCGAGTTCGTCGCCCCCACCCCCGGCGTCCCGCACCCGAACCTCCCCGGCCCCGGCAAGCGCCCGCGGTCGTCGATGGCGCCCACCATCGTCCTCGACCACGGCAAGGTCGTGCTGGCCGTCGGCTCACCGGGCGGCGCCACCATCATCACCACGGTCACGCAGATCCTGACCGGGCGCCTGGACCGCAAGCTGTCCCTGCTCGACGCCGTGGCGGCTCCGCGCGCCTCCCAGGGCAACGCCGCGACGACGCCGGCCGAGGCGGAGTTCCTCGCCGCCGCGACGACCGCGGGCCTGCAGGCCATCGGCCACCGGTTCAGCCAGAACGCCGAGATCGGCGCGGCGACCGCCATCGAACGCACCCCCGACGGCCGCTGGCGCGCGGTCGCCGAACCGACCCGCCGCGGAGGTGGTGCCGCCCGCGTGGTGAAGGTGGGCTGACGTCGCCGGCCCCCTACTTGTTCGTGCGTCCGTCGATGCGCTCGCGCAGGAGGTCGGCGTGGCCGTTGTGCTGCGCGTACTCCTCGATCAGGTGGAGGTAGAGCCAGCGCACCGACATGTCTCCCACCCGCTCGTGCACGAAGGTGTCGTCCAGGGCCCGCGTGGCAGCCGCCGCGCGGGCCTCGGCCATCTCGGCGACCAGCTCCACGTACTCGGTCTCGGCCCTGGCGGGGTCGAGGTCCTCGAACTCGGGGTCCCGGTCGCCCTGCGCGCGGTAGCGGGCCTGGACGTCCTGGCCCGCGAGCCGGACGCGGAACCAGACGCGTTCGACGTCGCCGAGGTGGCGGATCAGGCCCAGCAGGCTCAGGTTCGACGGCTCCGCGGAGACCGCGGCGAGCTGCTCGCCGGTGAGGCCGGCGCAGTTCCGCAGGAACATCGCCCGGTGGCGGTCGAGCAGCGCCTCCAGCATCGGCCGCTCGTCTCCGAGGACCGGTTCGTCGGTCAGTTCCACTTCCGGTGCTGTCCACGTCATGGAGTCATGATCAGCGCATCATGTCCTCCCGCACGACCTCTTTGAACGCGTTGCGCGCGACGACTCCCAGTTCGGGCCTTCCGGTGCTGGTCTGCCTCGTGACTGGGACGGTGGCGATGAAGAAGCCGTCGGACACGTCGGCGACGGCCACGCGGACGTTCTCGTCGTAGAGCTCGACGGTCCTCGCGCTCCGCTCGGTCAGCCCCACGAAGGTGTAGTCCGACCCGACGAGGAACCCGCTGAACATCAGCGTCCTGGGCGAGTGGGCGGAGAAGGAGTTGTCCTCGGACAACACGTCGGCGCCGAGCGAGGAGAAGGAGCAGATCCCCCACCCCCGGTGGCTGCGGTGGGCCACCAGCGCCCCGTTGACCCCGCCGGTGTCGGTGGTCATCAGCGGTTCCCACCCGGTCAGCTCACCCGCCGGGCGACCGTGGGTGAAGGAGTTGTCAATGCACCTGGCCAGGAGGTTCACCGGGGTGCGGGGGTTGCTGTCACCGCTCTCGAAGCTGTCGACCGCCGTGGCCGGCTCCGGGGCGGTGCCCGCCGGCACGGGGACCGTGCGGTCGTCGAAGACCATCTCGGTGACCCCGGTGCCGGCCGGGCTGTAGGTGACGAAGAAGTCCTGGGTGACCACGGACGCGGTGGAGCCGCGGTCGGCTTGACCAGGGGCGATCTCACGCGCCACGACGTTGCGGGTGCCGAGCGGAGGCACGCCCGCGGTGATGTTCTCGGAGCGGAAGACGAGGGAGCCGGCTGCCAGCGGGAGCGGGCGCGCGCCGGGTTTCATGACGATCGCCTTGGAACCGGTCAGGACGCAGAAGCGGCCGTCGTCCCCGGCGAGGACCTTGTGCAGACCGAAGACCACCATCCTGGAGGAGGCCCAGCCGGGCGCGCCCAGCGCGGCCCGGCACCGGTCGACGTCCTGGCCGGACGGGCTGACGACGCGGCTCGCCGCCGGTCCGGCGTCGCGGAGCGCCTGCTGGGTGGCGGTGACGCCGCCCGCGACGAGCAGCGCCACGCCCGCGGCCACCGCCAGTGGCGTGCGGGAGCGGCGGGGACGGAACTCGGCGGTGCTCGGGCGCATCCGCTCCTTGACGTCGGCGGGAAGTGCGCGGCGAGGCGGCATCTCGATGGTCATCACCACACCTCCGGGGTGTCGTCGGTCAGTTGCTTGCGCAGCCGGGTGCGGGCACGCGAGATGCGCGAGCGGACGCTCACCTCGGCCACGCCCAGCGCCTGGGCGGCCTCCGCGGTCGTCAGCTCGCCGAGCAGGACCAGCTCCACGGCCTCGCGTTCGGCGCGCGGGAGCCGTTCGACCGCCTCCAGCACCTGGCGCAGGCGGTTCTCGACGTCGACGGACGACGCGACCTCGTCGGCGTGGTCGCGCTCCACGTCGTGCCTCGGGACCCGGTGCAGCAGCCGGCTGAACCTGGCCCTGCGGCGGTACTCGGACCGCGCCAGGTTGCCCGCGACGGTGAACAGCCACGGCAGCGCGCTGTCCCGCACCAGGGTCATCTGGGCGCGGCGGCGCCAGGCCGTCAGGAACGTCGCCGACGTCAGGTCCTCGGCCGTCGACCACGACGCGGTCAGCCGGTAGGCGTGGTTCCACACCGCCTCGGCGTACCGGTCGTACAGCTCGCCGAACGCCCGCTCGTCTCCCCGCGCCCACAGCTCGGCGTCCGGAGGGGCGTCGTCGGGCACGGTGACCGTCCCCTCCCGGCTCGGTCGCATCAGCCTCATGACCTGGAGGTGTCCACCTTCCGGACGACCGTTGCACCCGATCTTCCTACCTCGGGCCGATACGAGGTCAAGACCGCGAGCCGATGTGCGCTGACCTGGGCGAACGGCACAGTGGACACCATGACGACCACCACTGTCCCCCATGCCCCGGCAGCCCACCTCGACTTCCACGCGCTGCTGCGGCCGGTGCTGACGGCCCTGCGCTTCACCGGCCACTTCCTCGTGGCGCTGGCAGGCGTGATCTTCCTCGGCAGCGCGTCCGAGCACTGACCGCGCTGCTCGTAGACTGGCCTCCAGTCCACCACGAGGAGCACTGCGTGACCGTCCAACCCATCCGCCTGTTCGGCGACCCGGTGCTGCGCACCCGCGCCGTCGAGGTCGTCGACTTCGACAAGGAACTGCGCACCCTGGTCAAGGACCTGTGGGACTCGATGCAGGACGCGGCCGGAGCGGGACTCGCCGCACCTCAACTGGGCGTGGGACTTCGCGTGTTCACCTACCACTGCGACGGCTTCGCGGGACACCTCGTCAACCCCACGTGGGAGGTAGTCGGCGAGGAGACGCAGGAAGGCCCCGAGGGCTGCCTGTCCATCCCCGGCATGCAGTGGGACTGCAAGCGCCACCTGCACGTCGTGGCCAAGGGCTGGAACATGCACGGCGAGCCGGTCGAGGTCGAGGGCACCGAGACCCTGGCGCGCTGCATCCAGCACGAGACCGACCACCTCGACGGTGTGCTGTTCCTCGACCGCCTCGACACCGAGACGCGCAAGCAGGCGATGAAGGAGATCCGGCGCGCCGACTGGTTCGACGGTGCGGTCCCCGCCTTGAAGCAGAGCCCCCACCCCCTCTTCGGCAGGTCGAGCTGACCATGCGCCTCGTGTTCGCCGGCACGCCCGAGGCCGCTCTTCCCTCGCTGCGCGCCTTCATCGACTCCCCGCACCACGACGTCGTCGCCGTGGTCACCCGCCCCGACGCCCCCTCCGGCCGCGGCCGCCGGCTCGAGCGCTCCCCGGTGGCCGCGCTCGCCGACGAGCACGGCATCGAGGTGCTGACGCCCGCGAAGGCGGGCGACCCCGACTTCCTCGACCGCCTGCGCGCGCTGGAACCCGACGTCTGCCCGGTCGTCGCCTACGGCAACCTGCTGCCGCAGCGCACGCTGGACATCCCGAAGCACGGCTGGGTCAACCTCCACTTCTCCGTGCTGCCCGCGTGGCGCGGTGCCGCGCCGGTGCAGGCCGCCGTCCGCAACGGCGACGACATCACCGGCGCCTCGACGTTCCGCATCGTCAAGGAGCTCGACGCGGGCCCGGTGTTCGGCGTCGTGACCGAGAAGGTGCGCGACCGCGACACCTCCGGCGACCTGCTCACCCGCCTCGCGATCTCCGGCGCGGACCTCCTCCTGTCCACTGTGGATGGCATCGGGAACGGCACGCTGCGCGCCGTGGAGCAGCCCTCCGACGGCGTCAGCTACGCCCCGAAGATCAGCGTCGAGGACGCGCGCCTCGACTTCACCACGCCCGCCGCGGCGGTGGACCGCCTGGCGCGCGCCGTGACGCCGGAACCCGGCGCGTGGGCCGAGTTCCGCGGCGAACGCCTGAAGCTCGGCCCCGTCACGCCCGTGGACGACGTGACGCTGCCCGCGGGCGAGGTGCTCGTCGAACGCAAGCGCGTGCTCGTGGGCACGGCGACCACCGCCGTGGCCCTCGGCGAGGTCCAGGCGCAGGGCAAGAAGCGCATGGCCGCCACCGACTGGGCACGCGGCGTCCGCGTCGAGGCGGGGGAGCGCGTCGTATGAGGTGTTCACCTCCTTTCCGTGTCGTCGCAGGAGAACTCGAAGTAGTGGAGTACAACGCATGACCGACCACTCGCGAGGCGCCTCCAAACCGTCGCGTCCCCGCCGGCCGCACCCGCCGCGCCGGCGCACCGGTCCCGCCCGGCCGCCCGTGGAGGACCCGGCCCGCCTCGCCGCGCTGGAGACGCTGCGAGCCGTGCGGCAACGCGACGCCTACGCGAACCTCGTGCTGCCGCAGATGCTGCGCGACCGCCGCATCACCGGCCGCGACGCGGCCCTCGCCACCGAGCTCGCCTACGGCGCGGCGCGCGCCCAGGGACTGCTCGACGCCGTCATCGAGGCGTGCTCCGACCGCCCCCTGTCCGAAGTGGACGGGTCGGCGCTCGACGCGTTGCGGCTCGGCACGTACCAGCTGCTGCGCACCCGCATCCCGTCGCACGCCGCGGTCGCCTCGACCGTCGACCTCGTCCGCGCCGAGCTCGGCTCCGGCATCGCGGGCTTCGTCAACGCCGTCCTGCGCCGGGTCGCGGAGCAGGACGAGGCGGCGTGGGTCGACGAGCTCGCGCCCGACCCGGACACCGACCCGATCGGCAACCTCGCCTTCACCCACGCCCACCCGCGCTGGATCGCGCAGGCGTTCGCGGAGGCCCTCGGCAGCCGCGACGAGCCGTTGAAGCTCGCCCTGGAAGCCGACGACGCCCGGCCGGCCGTGCACCTGGTGGCACGCCCCGGCGAGGTGAGCGCCGACGAGCTCGCCGCCATCACCGGCGGCGACGTGGCGCCGTACTCGCCCTACGGCGTGCACCTGGAAGCAGGGGCGGGCGACCCGGGCGATCTCGAGCCCGTCCGGGAACGCCTCGCCAACGTGCAGGACGAGGGCAGCCAGCTGTGCGCCGTGGCACTCACGCGTGCGCCTCTGGAAGGCACCGACGACCGCTGGCTGGACCTCTGCGCCGGTCCTGGCGGGAAGGCCGCCCTGCTGGCCGCACTGGTCGGCCTCGACGGTGGCGAACTCATCGCCGTCGAGAAGGCACCCCACCGCGCCGAGCTCGTGCGCAAGATCACCTCAGGCCTGCCGGTGACCGTGCACGTGGCCGACGGCCGCGAGACCGACTTCGTCGAAGGGGCGTTCGACCGCGTGCTGGTCGACGCGCCCTGCACCGGTCTCGGTGCACTGCGCAGGCGCCCGGAGGCGCGGTGGAGGCGCCAGCCCGCCGACGTCGGCACGCTCACGAAGCTGCAGCGGGAGCTGCTCACCGAGGCGTTGCGACTGGTGCGTCCTGGCGGCGTCGTGGCTTATGTCGTGTGCTCACCTCATCTCTCGGAGACCGTCGGGATCGTGACGGACGTCGCCCGGCGGACCGGGGCCGAGGTGCTGGACACCCGCGAGCTCCTCCCCGGAGTTCCGGACCTCGGGGACGGGCCGCACGTGCAGCTCTGGCCGCACCTGCACGGAACCGACGCGATGTTCTGCCAGGTGCTGCGACGCCCTGTCTGAGCGCTCGGGAACGACGTTAGCGACGGGGTCCGACACTGCCGGGCCCCATCGTCGTTCCTGGGGCACAACGGGATCGGGGTTCACCGGTTCGGGTGACGGCGCACGCCTGTATAGACGAGCGCGTCGTCCGCCCCAGGCGAGAGTCCTGTGTGGACACCCAGTCGAGGGGCACGAAGGCCGGACGGGCGAAGAGCACCCACCCGGCCCGTTCGCATCAGGCGCTCAGCACGTGCAACGTCGCCGGAGAGCCGAACCGGTTGCCCACCGCGTACAGCCAGCGGCCGCCGGGACCCCACGCCAGGCTCGCCTGGTGCAGGTGCGGCACCTCGTACGCGCGGGACTGGTCGAGCGACCCCGCCGGGTAGATGCGCACGGACGTGTCGCTGTTGACGCCCGCGGCCAGAGCACCGGAGTCGGCGCTCGTCGCCACCGCCACCGGGTACGGGCCGGTGTTGTAGCTGCCGCGCACGGCGAGGGTGTCGCTCGTGTACGACTGGATCTGGTACGGCGCGCCACCGGCCACGTGGACCTGGCTGCCGTCCTTCGAGAACTCGACGTCGGCCAGGTTGCTGCCGGCGTCACGCGACGCCTGGAGCACCAGGCCGTCGCCCTCCTCGCGCAGCACCCGCAGGTCGGACGGCGACAGGCTCGGCTGGCCCGCCGCCAGCAGACCGGGCCTGGCCGGGGACGTCGCGAGCTGCCGCGGGCTGTAGTGGCCGAACGCGAGGCCCGTGCGGGCGCCGGTGCCGTCCAGGCCGACGCGGCCGATGCCCGCACCCCAGGTGGTGCAGCCGTAGCTGAAGTACAGGCGGTTACTGGTGATCGCCAGGTCGGACGGGCACACCTCGCCGACCGGGTAGCGCGTCCGTTCGGTGAGCGTGAGCGTGTCCACGGCGGCGATCGCGCCGAACTGGGACAGGGCCACGAACACCGTGCCGCCGTCCGGGCTCAGCGCCAGACCCGTGGCGCCGGGCAGGTTGGACAGCTTCGCGACCGCGTTGCCGGACAGGTCCGTGACGGCCACGGCGTTGTCCAGCTTGCTGCTCACGAAGACGTGGCCGAGCGTCGGGTCGACGGCGATGTCCGAGAACGACGTCAGCGCCAGGTCGACGGTGTGCTGCGGCGGTTCGGCCACAGCGGGCAGGGCGGTGGCCGCTATCAGGGCGGCCGTCATCGCGGTGGCGGTGAGCCACCGGTTCAGCTTGCGCATCTTGCTCCCCTCAGTGCGCGGGCGAACACCCGCGGTGGGGACGCTATCGGCGAGGTCTGACATTTCGGACCGCCTACCATCGCAGCGGTGACGACGCGTGGGTTGCTCGGGTTGGTCGCCTCCGGATGCGGCGGCGTCGAGACGTGGTTCCGGACGGAGCTCGCCGAACCGGCGGTGCGCCGGGGCTGGCAGCTCGTCATCACGCTGACGCCCGCCGTCGTGCCGTGGTTCGAGGAGGCCGGCGAGCTCGGCAAGCTCCAGGCCCTCAGCGACTACCCGATCCGCTGGGAGCCGCGCATGCCCAGCCAGCCCAAGCCCCACCCGGCGCCCGACGCGTTCGTCTTCGCGCCCGCCAGCGCCAACTCCGTGGCCAAGCTGGCGCTCGGCATCGGCGACAACCAGGCGCTGACCGCCCTGAACGAGGCGATGGGCGTCGAGAACTGCAAGGTCGTCGTGATGCCCCAGGCCAACGCCGACAAGCGCCGTCACCCGATGTGGGAGACGCACGTCACGACCCTCACCGGTGCGGGTGTCGTCGTGGTCACCGACGTGGCTCCCGGCAGGCTGCTCGACCTGCTGGACACCTAGACTTCACCCTCGTGGTCCACACGCCGATGATCGCCCCCAGCATCCTGTCCGCCGACTTCGCGCGCCTCGCCGACGAGCTCGCGTCGGTGCCCACGTCGGACTGGATCCACGTCGACGTCATGGACAACCACTTCGTGCCGAACCTGACGCTCGGCCTGCCCGTGGTGAAGTCGCTGCTGAAGGTCACCGACATCCCGGTCGACTGCCACCTCATGATCGAGGACCCGGACCGCTGGGCGATCGGGTACGCCGAGGCGGGCGCGTACAACGTGACCGTCCACGTCGAGGCCGCGAACGACCCGGTGAAGCTCGCCAAGGACCTCAGGGCCGCGGGCAGCAAGGCCGGCCTGAGCATCAAGCCGGGCACGCCGCTGGAGCCCTACGTCGAGGTCCTCAAGCACTACGACACGCTGCTCGTCATGTCGGTCGAGCCCGGCTTCGGCGGCCAGAGCTTCATGGCCGAGGTGCTCGACAAGGTCCGCCAGGCCCGCCACCTCGTCGACACCGGCCACCTGAAGCTGCTCGTCGAGATCGACGGCGGCATCAACGCCGACACGATCGAGCAGGCCGCGCAGGCCGGTGTGGACTGCTTCGTCGCCGGGTCCGCCGTGTACGACGCCGCCGACCCCGCCAAGGCCGTCGAGGCACTGCGCGCCCAGGCCGCCCAGGCAGCCGGTACGCGGTGACTCCCGAGGACGCGATGCGCCTCGCCATCGCGGAGAGCGAGCGGGTGCGGGGCACCACGAGCCCCAACCCGCCGGTCGGGTGCGTCGTCCTGGACCGGAACGGCGAAGCGGTCGGGTTCGGCGCCACGCAACCGGTCGGTGGCCCGCACGCCGAGGTCATGGCCCTCAAACAAGCCGGTGCCAGAGCACAGGGCGGCACGGCCGTGGTCACCCTCGAGCCGTGTGCGCACTACGGCCGTACGCCGCCGTGCACCGAAGCGCTCCGCGAAGCCGGCATCGAGCACGTCGTCCACGCCGTCAGCGACCCCAACCCGCGGGCGGCGGGCGGCGCGAAGGTCCTCACCGACTCCGGCATCACGGTCGAAAGCGGTCTGCTGGAACGGGAAGTCAGCCGGGGCCCTCTCCGCGCGTGGCTGCACTACGCGCGCACGGGCCGTCCCCACGTCACGTGGAAGTACGCGGCGTCGCTGGACGGACGGACCGCGGCGCAGGACGGCACCAGTCAGTGGATCAGCTCGGAGACCTCCCGCGCGGAGGTGCACGACCAGCGCGCGAAGCTGGACGCCATCATCGTGGGCAGCGGCACGGTCCGGAAGGACGACCCCGCGCTCACGGCCAGGGACGCGGGAGGAATTCCGCTGGCCCGCCAGCCGTTGCCGGTGGTCGTGGGCATGAGCGACCTGCCGGCCGGGGCCAAGCTCCGGCACACCGCGCTGCACCTGCGCACGCGCGTCCCGGACGAGGTCCTGGACGCGCTCGCCGCGAGGGGAGTGGTCGACGTGCTGCTGGAAGGCGGTCCCACGCTGGCCGGCGCGTTCATCGGCGCCGGCAGGGTCGACCGCGTGCTCGCCTACATCGCGCCCGCGCTGCTCGGGGACGGTCCCGCGGCGGTGCTGGGGGCAGGCGTGTCAACCATCACGGACGCTGTCCGGTTGACCGTCGAAGACGTCACCATGAGCGGGCCGGACGTGCGGATCAGCGCGGTTCCGCGAACTTAGGAGGAGCGGTGTTCACCGGGATCGTCGAGGAACTCGGCCACGTCGTCGCGACGGAGGACCTGCCCGACGCGGCACGGATCCGCGTCGCGGGCCCGATCGTGACCAGCGACGCCAAGCACGGCGACTCCATCGCGGTGAACGGCGTCTGCCTCACCGTCGTGGAGGTCGCGGACGGCACCTTCACCGCCGACGTGATGCGCGAGACGCTCGTGCGCAGCAGCCTCGCGGGGGTCGCCGAGGGCGACCGGGTCAACCTGGAGCGCGCGGCCGCGGTCGGCCAGCGCCTCGGCGGCCACATCGTGCAGGGCCACGTCGACGGCACGGGCACGGTCCTCGCGCGGGAGAAGGCCGAGCACTGGGAGATGGTCCACATCGGACTTCCGCCCGCACTCTCGCGCTACGTCGTCGAGAAGGGCTCCATCACGGTCGACGGGGTCTCGCTGACGGTCGTGTCCGTCTCCGAGGACCAGTTCACCGTGAGCCTGATCCCGACGACCCTCGAACTCACCACGCTCGGCCACCGCGCGCCGGGCGCCGTGGTGAACCTGGAGGTCGACGTGCTGGCGAAGTACGTCGAACGACTGGCGATCCCGCACCTGCGGGCCATCGCGGGCGAGGAGGCCCAGTGAGCACGGAGTACGCCGAGATCGAGCGCGCGATCAAGGACATCGCCGCCGGACGGCCCGTGGTCGTGGTCGACGACGAGGACCGCGAGAACGAGGGCGACCTGATCTTCGCCGCCGAGAAGGCGACGCCGGAGCTGCTCGCGTTCATGGTCCGCTACACGTCCGGGTACGTCTGCGTGGCGCTGACGGACTCCGACTGCGACCGCCTCGACCTGCCGCCGATGTACCACACGAACCAGGACCAGCGCGGCACCGCGTACACGGTCACCGTGGACGCCCGCGAGGGCATCAGCACCGGCATCTCGGCCGCCGACCGGGCGCGCACGATCCGGTTGCTGGCCGACCCGACCGCGAAGGCCACCGACTTCAACCGCCCGGGCCACGTGGTGCCGTTGCGCGCCAGGGACGGCGGCGTGCTGCGCCGCCCCGGTCACACCGAGGCCTCCGTCGACCTCGCGCGGCTCGCTGGCCTGTCGCCCGCCGGCGTGCTCTGCGAGATCGTGTCGCAGAAGGTCGAGGAGGACATGGCGCGCCGCGAGGAGCTGGAGGTGTTCGCGGCCGACCACGACCTCGCGCTGATCACGATCGCCGACCTCATCGCCTACCGCCGCCGCGTCGAGACCCAGGTCGAACGCGTCGCGGAGGCGCGGATCCCCACGGCGCACGGCGTGTTCCGGGCCGTGGGCTACGACAGCCTGCTCGACGGCATCGAGCACGTCGCGCTGGTGTACGGCGACATCGGCGACGGCGAGGACGTGCTGGTGCGCGTGCACTCCGAGTGCCTCACCGGCGACGTGTTCGGCTCGCTGCGCTGCGACTGCGGCCCCCAGCTCGACGCGGCACTGGAAGCCGTCGCGGCACAGGGACGGGGCGTCGTGCTGTACATGCGCGGTCACGAGGGCCGCGGCATCGGCCTGATGCACAAGCTGCAGGCCTACCAGCTGCAGGACCAGGGCGCGGACACCGTGGACGCGAACCTCGTGCAGGGCCTGCCGGCCGACGCGCGCGACTACGGCACGGGCGCGCAGATCCTCGTCGAGCTCGGCATCAAGTCCATGCGCCTGCTCACGAACAACCCGGCCAAGCGCGTCGGGCTGGAGGCCGGATACGGTCTCCGCGTGCTCGACCGGGTGCCGCTGCCGATCTCCCCGAACCCGGAGAACCTGCGGTACCTGCGCACCAAGCGCGACCGGATGGGCCACGAGCTGCACCAGCTGGAGCAGTACGAGGCCGTCGTTTCCGCTACGGAGGAACAGGAATGAGCGGCGAGGGCCGTCCAGAGCAGACGAAGCTCGACGGCAGGGGCCTGAGCGTCGCGATCGCGGCGACGCGCTGGCACACGAAGATCACCGACCAGCTCGTCGAGCGCGCGCTGAAGGCCGCCGAGGACGCGGGCTGCGTGGACACGACCGTCGTGCGCGTTGCGGGCGCCATCGAGCTGCCCGTCGTGGTGCAGGAGCTCGCGCGCCACCACGACGCCGTGGTCGCGCTGGGCGTGGTCATCCGCGGCGGCACCCCGCACTTCGAGTACGTCTGCGACTCGGTCACGGACGGCCTCACGCGCGTCGCCCTCGACGAGTCGACCCCGGTCGGCAACGGCGTGCTGACCACGAACACCGAGGAGCAGGCACTGGCCCGCGCCGGCCTGCCGGACTCGGTGGAGGACAAGGGCTACGAGGCGACCGTCGCCGCGATCGACACCGCCCTGGTGCTGCGCGGCCTGCGTCAGCCGTGGACCGAGCGAGGTTTCGAATGACCCGGATCGTCTTGCGCCCGAAGAAGATCCGCCGTGTCGCGTGGGCGTGCGCGGTCGGTCTGGTCGTCGTGTTCACGGTGGTGGGCCTGCTGCTCGGCAACACCCCGACCGGCGTGATCTTCCGGACCTCCGACCAGGTCGCCATGATCCTGCTGGGCTTCCTGCTCGCGGGCGGTGTGCTGCTGCTGACGCGTCCGCGCGTCACGGCCGACGCCGAGGGTGTGGACGTGCGCAACGTCGTGACGTCGCACCACTACGACTGGAAGGACGTGCTCTCGGTCAGCTTCCCCGACGGCGCCGCGTGGGCCCGTCTGGAGCTGCCGGAGGACGAGTACGTCAGCGTTATGGCTGTGCAGGCCGTCGACCGCGAGTACGCCGTGTCATCGGTGCGTGCGTTGCGCGAACTGCACAAGGCAGCGCACTAGTCAGGTCCACTGGCCGAGGATCGCTCCCGCGAGCGCGAGGCCGACGACGTGGTAGCCCGCCCCGATGGCCGCGAAGGTCAGCGGGGCGGGCTTCGTCATGTCGTAGGACCCCGTCACGAACCGGACCGGCAACGCGATGCCGACACCGATGACGAGCCCCAGCAGGATGCCCTCCATGATGGTGTCGGTGTCCGACGCGGCCCCGATCATCGCCGTGACGAGCGTGAGCACGAAACAGGTGGCCAGCGGCACGACGAAGACGGCGGGACTCGTCTTCTCCGGCTTGTTGAGGTCCCAGCCGGACGCCCGCTGGTAGGCCCTGCCGAAGGCGTACTCCGCGTACCACACCGTTCCCAGGGCGAAGTAGGCGATCGCAGCCACGACGACGGCCACCCAGTTCAGGTCGCCCAGCACGCTCAAGCTCATCAGGTTCTCCCGCGGTGATCAGGGTGACTTGGCATCGCGGAGCGACAGTTAGGTGTTACCGGTGGTTCGGGTTTCGGCATCACGATGACGAATGGACCGCCCGTCCCCCCGAGAACGGGCGGTCCACCTCACGTCACTTCGGCGGTGGCGGGACGTTGCACCGCACGGGCGCCGACTCGTTGCCGGACGCGTCCTTCGCGCTCACCAGGGCGTCACCCTTGATCGTGATCTTCCAGTCGATGTCACCGGTGCCGGGTTTCTGCGCCGGCGTCGCCCCCGGCGCCTGCACCAGCTTGATCTTGGTGCCGCTGGGGAAGCCGCCGAACACCGCGGTGCTCGCCGTGTCGCGGACGTAGATCCGCGGGTTCGGGTCGACGGCGTCGGTCGCGCTCAGCCGGTAGAACCCGTCCTCGTTGTTCGCGGGCGGGACGTTGCCGCCGCTCGGGTTGTTGGTCGGTGTGCACGTCACGACCGGTGGCGTGGTGTCCACCCAGTCCTTCGTGACGTCGTCGCACACCTCGGTCCCGTTGGCGTGCGTGAAGCAGCCGCGGATGGTGTCGGTGCCGAGGCCCGCGAGTCCCTGCGTGCCGGGATAGGTGAAGTCGGTCAGGCCGTCGGCAGCCGTCCTGCCGTTGCCCGCCGCTCCCGTGTTCGGGCCGGACAGCACGCTGAACGCGACACCGGTGCCGGGCACCGGGTCGCCGAAGTCGTCGGTGACCTTCGCGGTGACGGTGTGGGTCTGGCCGGGCGTGCCCAGCTCGTTCACCGCGTGCTCGGGCTCGACGTCGATGTGTGCCGCGCAGCCGTGCACCTTCACGGTCGGGTTGGGGAACGCGACGGCGTGGCCCTCCGTGTCGCTGTAGGCCACGGCGGGGTTCACGGCGAGCGTGCCACCACCGGCGGCGGGCAGGTGCGTGGCGGTGAACGTCAGCGTGACGCTCTCGGTGCGCAGCTCGCCGAGCGTCCACGTGAGCTGGTTGCCGCTCTGGGAGACGCTGCCCTTGGACACGGCGGCGCCGCTCACCGAGAACGCGGCCCCGACGGTGTCGACGACCTTCACGCCGGTCGCGGCCGGCACGACGATCGCCGCGCCGATGTTCGCGAAGATCTGCTGGAGCTGGGTGGAGTCCGGCGCGAAGAAGTAGTGCACGCCGTCGTCGGGGTCGGTCGTCCAGTCCCTGATCTCGTCCTGGAAGCCGGTCGTGCCCAGGCCGATGCCGAAGACCTCGGTGCCGGCGGCGCGGACGGCCGCGGCGGCGGGGCTCGCGTCACCGCCGACGGTGGTCTCGCCGTCCGTGATGATGATCATCTTCTTGGCGTTGCCCGGCACCGATCCGGCGAGCTGGGACTGGCCGGTCGTGAAGGCGTCGGAGTGGTTGGTGTTGCCTCCCGCCGACAGCGAGTCGATGGCCGATTTCACCGCCGCGGCGTCACCCGTCAGTCCGACGTCGACCGAGGCGCCGGCCGCGAAACTCGTCACGCCGACGCGCGACCCGTTGGCGATCACGCCGTTCAGGGAACCGTCGGTCGCCTGGTCGATGATGTCGACGAAAGACTTCGCCGCGGCTTTCAAATCGGCGATCGGTTGTCCCTGCATGCTGCCCGACCGGTCGAGCACGAGCTCGATGTCCGCCGGGTTGCCCGCGATTCCGGTCGCGGCCGTCAGTGTGACGGTCACCGGGACGCTGCCCCCGCACTGGATGTCGGTCGCGCCCAGCGACTTGTCGCCGGTCACGGTGCCGTCGGCCGCTGCTCCGGCCTGGCCGGCGAACGGAACGGTCATGGCCGCCACGAGCGTCACCACGGTGATCCCGGCTCTTCGTCTGAGTTTTCTCGCTTCCACTGGAATACCTCCTCTTGGCCCAATGGCGATGGGTCAGAAGAGGCTAAGCCCGGCTGAACCCGCTGGCGACGACATTCACCCGGGAGCAGCAGCGAAAAACGTTAGCCGCATTTATTCAACCGTGACGAAAGGCCCGCCCGGAACGTGTCCGGACGGGCCTTTCGCATTGATTGGTATTAGCTGCGGACCATCTTGCGCAGCACGTACTGCATGATGCCGCCGTTGCGGTAGTAGTCGGCCTCACCGGGGGTGTCGATGCGGACCACGGCGTCGAACTCGACCGTGCCGCCGTCGGCCTTGGTCGCGATGACCGTGACCGTCCGCGGGGTGTCGCCGTCGTTGAGCACGGTGACGCCGGTGACGTCGAAGGTCTCGGTGCCGTCCAGGCCGAGGGACGCCGCGTTCTCGCCCGCGGGGAACTGCAGCGGCAGCACGCCCATGCCGATCAGGTTCGAGCGGTGGATGCGCTCGAACGACTGGCACACCACGGCGCGGATGCCGAGCAGCAGCGAGCCCTTGGCCGCCCAGTCGCGCGAGGAGCCGGTGCCGTATTCCTTGCCGGCGAACACCACCAGCGGCACCTTGTCCTGCTTGTACTTCATCGCCGCGTCGTAGATCGGCATGCGCTGCTTCGACGGATAGTGCACGGTAACGCCGCCCTCGACGCCCGGCACCATCTGGTTCTTGATGCGGATATTGGCGAAGGTGCCGCGCATCATCACTTCGTGATTGCCGCGCCGCGTGCCGTACTGGTTGAAGTCCGCGGGCTTCACCTTGTGGTCGACAAGATACTGGCCCGCCGGAGAGGCGAGCTTGATCGAGCCGGCCGGCGAGATGTGGTCG
>NZ_DASVFL010000101.1:0-30591 GCF_036380075.1 Lentzea sp.
CCGGACTGCGAGGTGACGAGAAGCGTCAGACCCTGGGGCGCGGCTGGCACCGGGGGCACGAGAACGAGGAGCGGTTCATGAACGGCTCGCGGATCATCGCGGCGCCGCACCGCTTGCAGGGCCGGTTCTCCTGCCCATACGCGTTCAGGGACCGATCGAAGTACCCGGACTGCCCGTTGATGTTGACGTACAGCGCGTCGAACGACGTGCCGCCCTGACCGAGCGCCTCGCGCATCACGTCGGTGGCGTGGTCGAGCACCTCGGCGGCCTTCGGGCGCGACAGCTTGTCCGTCATCCGGGTGCCGTGCAGCCGGGCGCGCCAGAGCGCCTCGTCGGCGTAGATGTTGCCGATGCCGGACACGAGCGTCTGGTCCAGCAGGGCGCGCTTGATCTCCGTGTGACGCAGGCGCAACGCGCGCACGGCAGCATCACGGGAGAAGAGAGGATCCATCGGGTCGCGGGCGATGTGCGCGACCGAGTCGGGCACCAGGGTGCCGTCGACCTCGACCAGTTCGGCCAACGCCAAACCGCCGAAGGTGCGCTGGTCCACGAAGCGGAGCTCAGGCCCACCGTCGGCGAAGGTGAAGCGGACGCGCAGGTGCTTCTCGTCAGGAGCTGACGAGGGCTGCACGAGCATTTGGCCGCTCATGCCCAGGTGCGCGAGCATGGCGGCTTTGTCGGCCAGTTCGACCCAGAGGTACTTGCCGCGACGCCTGGCGGCGGCCATGGGCTGGCCCGCCAGGCGTGCGCAGAAGTCCAGTTCACCCAGGTCGTGCCGGCGGATGGCCCTGGGGTGCAACACCTCAACCGAGGAGATGACCCGGCCGGCGACGTGGGCTTCGAGGCCGAGGCGAACCACCTCGACCTCTGGGAGTTCGGGCACGTCAGGCTTCGGACTTGCCCTCGTCGACGGGCTGCGCCTCGATCACGGCGGCCTGCGGCTTGGTGGGCTTGAGCACCCACACACCCGCGCGGCTCGTGTCCCTGACCAGCACAAGTCCCTGGATGCCTCCGCTGCGGGAGGTGTTCACCGGCCCGCGGACGGTGCGGGTGCGGCGGTTCGTGCGGTTCCTGGTCGCATACATTGCGTGTCTCAGTCTTCCTCGGATGGGAGGGTCCCTGGCGTCACCGAGGCGCCGTTCTGTCCGTTGGTGGCCTTGGCCGACTCCTGCTCGGCCTTGACCCGTTCCGACAGAACATGATAAGCCGCTTCAGCGGCTTTCTGCTCGGCTTCCTTCTTGGTGCGCCCATCACCCTTGCCGTAGGGCTGGCCACCGACGAGCACCGTGGCGGTGAACTCCTTGCGGTGGTCCGGCCCCTGGTCGTCCACGCGGTACTCCGGGACGCCGAGACTGGCTTGAGCGGTGAGCTCCTGCAGGCTTGTCTTCCAGTCCAGTCCAGCACCCAGAAGCGGAGCTTTGGCCAAGAGTGGATCGAACAGCCGGTGAACGAACGTCCGTGCGGTATCGATACCGAACTGCAGGTACACCGCACCGATGACGGCCTCGAGGCCGTCGGCGAGGATGCTCGCCTTGTCCCTGCCGCCGGTCAGCTCTTCGCCGCGACCGAGCAGCAGGTGTGCGCCCAGTCCGCCCGGCCCGAGGTCGCGCGCCACGCCGGCCAGTGCGTGCATGTTGACCACGCTGGCGCGGAGCTTGGCGAGCTGCCCTTCCGGCAGGTCGGGATGGGTGCGGTAGAGGTGGTCGGTGACGACCAGCCCCAGCACGGCGTCTCCCAGGAACTCGAGACGCTCGTTCGGCGGTAGCCCGCCGTTCTCGTACGCGTACGACCGGTGGGTGAGCGAAAGCCCGAGCAGCTCGGCGTCCAACTCGACGCCGAGCGCTGCGGACAAGGTCGCGCGGTCACCTTGCGGAGCGCGCGGTGGCTTTCCCCCCACTGCGTTACCGAGGAGATCAGGCCGGCTGGGCGACCTGGCGGCCAGCGTACTGACCACAGGCCGGGCAGGCGACGTGCTGCGGCTTCGGCTGACGGCAGGCCTTGTTCTGGCACGCCACCAGGTGCACGGCAGACGTCTTCCACTGGGAACGGCGCGCACGGGTGTTCGAGCGCGACATCTTCCGCTTCGGGACGGCCACGACTACTTCTCCTCGTTGTTGTCATCGCTGAACCGCTCATGCAACGCGGCCCAACGAGGGTCGATCGTCTCATGCCCGTGGTCGGGCCCGAGCTCCGCCCACCTGCCACCACACTCGGAGCAAAGCCCCTTGCAGTCCGGCTCGCAGAGCGGCGCCTGCGGCAGCGCGAGGACGATGGCGTCCCGCACCACAGGCTCGAGGTCGATCAGATCGTTTTCGATCCGACTGACCTCGTCTTCCTCAGTGGTCTCGTCCGTGGTGCTGTCCGGCCACGCGTAAAGCTCCGTGATCCGGACCTCGACCTCATCGCTGATGGGTTCGAGGCACCTGGCGCACTCACCTTCGACCTTGGCGAACGCCGTCCCCGACACGAGCACGCCCTCCACGACCGACTCGATCAGGAGGTCGAGCTCAACCTCACCACCTTCTGGCACCGCGATCACGCCGAGGAGCCCCACACCTGCCGCGGGGACCGACCTGACGAGGGGTCGGCTCGACCCGGCGCGACGGCCGATGTCCCTGGTGTCGATGACCCAGGGACCGGATGCTGTGGGACGCGTGGACGCGTGACGATGCTCAGTCATGATCAGATTGGTTGCCGGCGGGGACCTACCACGTCCAGCCGTTCCAGGGTACGGGACGACCGCCTCGCACGTGAAATCGGCAGGTGATCGCACCTGTCCGACGTAGCGCGAATCACACGATCAGGCGTCCCGGACCCAGCTGTTTCGCAGCAGACCGTACTAGGCGCCGTAGTCGAACGGCGCCGCGGCCCCCGCCACGGCCGGTCCGCGCAGGTGCGAACGGCCCTTGCCGACGGACCGGAGGGTGTGCGCGAGGAGGTCCTCGAAGTCGGCGAGCTTGCCGTCGACGTAGGCGTCGCACTCCGACCGCAGCCGGATGGCCTCGCTCTGGGCGGAGTCGAGGATGCGGGCCGACTCGGCGTGCGCCGCCCGGACGACCTCCTGCTCGTTGACGAGCCGGGCCTGCTCGGCGCGGCCGTCCTCGGTGGCGCGCTCGTAGTTGGCGCGGCCCGCCTGGATCATCCGCTCGGCCTCGGCGTGCGAGCGGCCCACCAGGTCGTCGTACTCCTGACGGCCGGCGGCCACCGTGCGCTCCGCCTGGTCCTCCGCCTCCGCGATCATCCGCTCGGCGCGGGCACGGGCGTCGGACAGCATCGCCTCGGCCTCGGCCTGCGCCTCCGCGAGCATGCGGTCGGCGTCGGCGCGCGCCTTCGACACGCCGGACTCGGCCTCGTGCTGGGCCTTGCCCACGACCTCGTCGCGGTGGTCCAGCACGTCCTGCGCGTCGTCGAGCTCGGCCGGGATGGCGTCGCGCACGTCGTCGAGCAGTTCGAGCACGTCACCGCGCGGCACCACGCAACCCGAGGTCATCGGCACTCCGCGCGCTTCCTCGACGATCGTGACGAGCTCGTCGAGCGCCTCGAACACCCGGTACACGTCTCACTCCCTAACCCCTGTGGATCCCCACCACCCAGTGTGCCCTGCCGCTCTCCCCGAAAGAGGGAGATCGGCAGGGCGTGTCAGGATTTCCCCTCATCCACCCGGGGGAACCATGAAGATCAGAAAAGCGGCGGTCACCGACGTCGACGCGATCGTCGCGATGCTGGCGGACGACCCGCTGGGCGCCACGCGCGAGCGGCCGGGCGACCCGGCCTACCTGGAGGCGTTCGCGGTCATCGACGCCGACCCGCACCAGCACCTGGCCGTCGCGGAGGACGAGTCCGGCGAGGTCGTGGGCACGCTCCAGCTGACGTTCACGTCCGGCCTGTCGCGCCTCGGCATGACCCGCGCCACGATCGAGGCGGTGCGGGTGCGCTCGGACCAGCGCGGCAACGGCCTGGGCGCGCGGATGATCGGCTGGGCGGTCGACGAGGCGCGGGCGCGCGGCTGCGGCGTCGTCCAGCTGACCACGGACGCGTCCCGCGTGGACGCGCACCGCTTCTACGAGCGGCTGGGCTTCACCGCGTCGCACGTGGGGATGAAGCTGACCCTTTAACGCTTCTCGGCGAGGCGCTGCTGCAACCGCTGCTCGATCGAGGCTGGCAGCAGCGTCGACACGTCCCCTCCGTACGTCGCGACCTCCTTGACCAGCGACGACGCCAGGAACGAGTACTGCGGGCTGGCCTGCATGAACAGCGTGTCGACCCCGGTGAGCTGGTGGTTCATCTGCGCCATCTGCAGCTCGTAGTCGTAGTCGCTGACCGCGCGCAGGCCCTTCACGATGGCCTTGATGTTGTTCTCGCGGCAGTAGTCGACGAGCAGCCCGTGCCAGGAGTCGACCCGCACGTTCTCCCACTGGGAGGTGACCTCGCGCAGCATCTCCTGCCGCTCCTCGACGTCGAACAAGGTGCGCTTGTTCTTGTTGATGAGCACGGCGACGACGACCTCGTCGAACAGGTGCGCGGCTCTCCCGATGATGTCCAGGTGACCGTTGGTTACCGGGTCGTAGGAGCCGGGGTACACGGCACGTGTCATGAAGCGGACGTTAGCACCCGATCGGACGCCTCCAGGCGAGTCCGTGGTTCTCGTCACCCATCGGAACGCACCTGCCCCCAGTACACGGCGGTGTCCCCGTAACGCTTGGCGCGCAAGGATTCCACTTCTTCCGGCCACGCCGGTTCGCCACTTCGCGAAGCACGTTCCACGATCAGGACCGCGTCGGCCGTGAGCCTGGGCACGATCCCCCGCAGCACCTTGGCGAGCTCGTCGTCCCCCACCGCGTAGGGCGGGTCTGCGAACACGACGTCGAACTTCTCCCCCTCTGCCAGGACGTACGCCTCGGCCGTGCGGTTGACCACCGCCACGTTGCCGAACCCGAGCTCGCGGGCGTTGGACCTGAGCACGTCCGAGGCCCGCTTGTCCGACTCGACGAACGTCGCGTGCCCGGCGCCGCGGCTCAACGCCTCGAACCCGAGCGCGCCCGACCCGGCGTACAGGTCCAGCACCAGGGCGCCGTCGAGGTCGACCACCGTCTCGAGGGAGCTGAACAGGGCCTCCCTGACCCGCTCGGAGGTGGGCCTGGTGCCCTTGGGCGGCACCTTGAGCCTGCGGCCTCCCGCGGTCCCGGCAACGATTCGTGTCACCGGGACATCGTCCCAGGCGGCTCGCGGACGGCGGCCGCCGGAGACCCCGCCGTCAGGCGAGCGCCTGCCACCAGCCGTCGACGTCGCCGGGGGCGTCCACGTCGACCCGTTCGCCCGGCCTGGGCACCGCCAGCTTCATCCCCCTGGCCTTCACCTCGCGCCAGACCCGGTCGATCGGCTCGCCCCAGGGGTGCAGGGCGAGGTTGAAGGTGGCCCAGTGCACCGGGATCAGCAGCCCGCCGCCGAGGTCGTCGAACGCGCGGACGCCGTCCTCCGGCGTCATGTGGATGTCCGGCCAGGCGTCGCCGTAGGCACCGACCTGCATCAGCACCGCGTCGAACGGCCCGTGCTCCGCGCCGATCCTCCGGTACCCGGCGAAGTAGCCGGTGTCGCCGCTGTAGAACACCGACCGCGACCCGCGCTTGACCACCCAGGACGCCCACAGCGTCACGTCGCGCTGCACCGACCGGCCGGAGAAGTGCTGCGCCGCGGTGCAGGTGAGCGTGAACCCGTCGACGGAGTGCGACTCGTCCCAGTCGAGCTCGACGACCCGGTCCGCCGGCACGTCCCACTTCGCGAGGTGCGCGCCGATTCCCAGCGGCACCACGAACACGGCGGAAGTGGTGCGCGTGAGTTCCTGCACCGTGGCCATGTCGAGGTGGTCGTAGTGGTCGTGGGAAATCACGACGGCACTCAAAGTCGGCAAATCAGACAATTGATGCGGAACCGGATGCAAACGCTTCGGTCCGGCGAAAGAGGAAGGCGAGACCCGGTCGCTCCACACGGGATCGACGAGCACCGCGGCGCCGTCGATCTCGATCAACGCGGAGGCGTGGCCGTACCAGGTGACGTGCAGCCCGGAGGACACCGGCGCGGCCGGTCCGACCAGCGGCACGGCGACCGACGGCTTGCGGTCCTCTCCGCCGAAGACGAAGTCCCGCACCGAGAACGCCTCGCGGTCGGGAGTGGAGCTGACCTTCTTCTCGTTGTGGAACTTCCCGTCGCGGTAGCGCGGCGACCGCGCCATCCTGACCGGGTCCGGCTTGCCTCCCAGCTGCCGCGGCAGGTCCCTCAACGCCCACGCCACGCCCGCCAGTCCGAGCAGGCCGGCCAACGCCTTCTTCATCGCGAATTCCCTCTCCCTGACCCCGTGCCCGGTGCAACGCACGGAATCGTCGTGGAGTTCCTCGCCACCCGCAGCGCGAAACGGGGCCCGGTGACATCACCGGGCCCCGCACGTCACGCGAAGAAAATCACTCCAGGACGATCAGGAGGTCGCCGCCCTCGACCTGCTGCGCGCCCCGCACGGCGAGCCGTTGCACCACACCGGACTTCGGCGCGGTGATCGCGGCCTCCATCTTCATGGCCTCGATGGTGGCGACGGTCTGGCCGGCCTCGACCCGTCCGCCCTCCTCCACCGCGGGCGTGACCACACCGGCGAACGGCGCGGCGACGTGGTTCGGGTTGCCCCGGTCGGCCTTCTCCGCGGCCGGGACGTCCGCGGCCACCGAGCGGTCGCGGACCTGGATCGGCCGCAGCTGGCCGTTCAGGGTCGCCATGACCGTGCGGATGCCGCGCGCGTCGGCCTCGGAGATCGCCTCCAGGCCGATCAGCAGCCGGACGCCCGGCTCCAGGTCGACGGAGTACTCCTCGCCGGGGCGCAGGCCGTAGAAGAAGTCCTTGGAGCGCAACACCGACGTGTCGCCGTAGGCGTCGCGGTGCGCGCGGAACTCCTTGGTGGGCGCGGGGAACAGCAGCCTGTTCAGCGTCGCCCTGCGGTCGCCGGCCAGCCCGGCCTCGTCCTCCTCGGACAGCTCCTCGACGCGCTTGGGCGCGGGGCGGCCCTCCAGGGCCTTGCTGCGGAACGGCTCCGGCCAGCCGCCGGGCGGGTCGCCCAGCTCGCCGTGCAGGAAGCCGATCACCGACGCCGGGATGTCGTACTTGCCGGGGTTCTCCTCGAACTCCTTCGGTGCCACGCCCGCGCCCACGAGGTGCAGGGCGAGGTCGCCGACGACCTTGGACGACGGCGTCACCTTCACCAGGTGGCCGAGCATGCGGTCGGCGGCCGCGTACATCGACTCGATCTCCTCGAACTTGTCGCCCAGGCCCAGTGCCACGGCCTGGGTGCGCAGGTTCGACAGCTGACCACCGGGGATCTCGTGGTGGTAGACGCGGCCGGTCGGGCCGGGGATGCCGGACTCGAACGGCGCGTAGATCTTGCGCACGGCCTCCCAGTAGGGCTCGAGGTCGCAGACGTTCTGCAGGTTCAGGCCCGTGGAGTGCTCGGTGTGGTCGGTGAGCGCCACGATCGACGACAGCGGCGGCTGCGACGTCGTGCCCGCCATCGACGCGGTGGCGCCGTCGATCGCGTCCACGCCCGCCTGGATCGCCGCGAGGTAGGTGGCCAGCTGGCCGCCCGCGGTGTCGTGGGTGTGCAGGTGGACGGGGAGGTCGAACTCCTTGCGCAACGCCGTGATCAGGCGCGACGCGGCCGGAGCCCGCAGCAGGCCGGCCATGTCCTTCACGCACAGCACGTGCGCGCCGGCGCCGACGATCTGCTCGGCCAGCTTGAGGTAGTAGTCCAGTGTGTACAGACGCTCGTCCGGGTTGGACAGGTCGCTGGTGTAGCAGAGCGCGACCTCGGCGACCGCCGTCCCGGTCTCGCGCACGGCCTCGATCGCCGGGCGCATCTGCTCGACGTCGTTGAGGGCGTCGAAGATCCGGAAGATGTCGATGCCGGTGCTCGTCGCCTCCTCCACGAACGCCTTGGTGACCGCCTCCGGGTACGGCGTGTAGCCGACCGTGTTGCGGCCGCGCAGCAGCATCTGGAGGTTGATGTTCGGCACGGCCTCGCGCAGCGCGGCGAGCCGCTCCCACGGGTCCTCGGCGAGGAACCGCAGCGCCACGTCGTAGGTCGCGCCGCCCCAGCACTCCAGCGACAGCAGCTCGGGCGTCAGGCGCGCGACGTGCGGCGCGACGGCGAGCAGGTCCTTGGTGCGCACCCTGGTCGCGAGCAGCGACTGGTGGGCGTCGCGGAACGTCGTGTCCGTGACGCCGACGGCCTTGCTCTCGCGCAGCCACCGCGCGAAGCCCTCGGGGCCGAGCTCGGTGAGCTTCTGCCTGGAACCCGCGAGCGGTTCGGCGTTCAGGTCGGCGAACGGCAGCTTCTCGCGCGGGTCGACCGAGGTCGGGCGCGCGCCGTTGGGGTGGTTGACCGTGACGTCCGCGAGGTAGGTCAGCAGGCGCGTGCCGCGGTCGGCCGAGTGGCGCGCCGTCAGCAGGTGCGGGCGCTTCTCGATGAACGACGTGGTGACGCGGCCCTCGTAGAAGTCCGGGTCGTCGAGCACGGCCTGGATGAACGGGATGTTCGTGGACACGCCGCGGATGCGGAACTCCGCGATCGCCCGGCGCGCGCGGGCGACGGCGAGACCGAAGTTGCGGCCGCGGCACGTGAGCTTCACGAGCATCGAGTCGAAGTGGGGGCTGATCGCCATGCCGGCGCCCGCCGTGCCGCCGTCGAGGCGGATGCCGGACCCACCCGGCGAGCGGTAGGCGCTGATCATCCCGGTGTCCGGGCGGAACCCGTTGGCCGGGTCCTCCGTCGTGATGCGGCACTGCAGCGCCGCGCCGCGCAGCTGGACGGTGTCCTGGGACAGGCCCAGGTCCTCCAGCGTCTCGCCCGAGGCGATGCGCATCTGCGACTGCACCAGGTCGACGTCGGTCACCTCTTCCGTGACCGTGTGCTCGACCTGGATGCGCGGGTTCATCTCGATGAAGACGTAGTGGCCCTCGGGGTCGAGCAGGAACTCCACGGTGCCGGCGTTGCGGTAGCCGATGTGCCTCGCGAACTTGACCGCGTCGGCGCAGATGCGGTCGCGCAGCTGCGGGTCGAGGTTCGGCGCGGGCGCGATCTCGATGACCTTCTGGTGGCGCCGCTGCACGGAGCAGTCGCGCTCGAAGAGGTGGATCACGTTGCCCTGACCGTCGGCGAGGATCTGCACCTCGATGTGGCGCGGCTCGACCACGGCCTGTTCGAGGAACACCGTCGGGTCGCCGAACGCCGACTCGGCCTCGCGCGACGCCGCCTCCAGCGCCTCGCGCAGCGCGGCCGGTTCGTCGACCTTGCGCATGCCGCGACCGCCACCACCGGCGACGGCCTTCACGAACACCGGGAAGCGCATCGTCTTCGACGCCTCGAGCAGCTCCTCGACGTCCGACGACGGCGCGCTCGACTCCAGCACCGGCAGCCCGGCCTCGCGGGCGGCGGCGATGGCGCGCGCCTTGTTGCCCGTCAGCTCCAGCACCTCGGCCACCGGGCCGATGAACGTGAGACCCGCCTCCCGGCACGCCATCGCCAGGTCCGGGTTCTCGGAGAGGAACCCGTAGCCGGGGTAGATGGCGTCGGCCCCCGCCTTGCGGGCGGCCTTGATGATCTCCTCGACGGAGAGGTAGGCGCGGACGGGATGTCCGGGCTCACCGATCTCGTACGCCTCGTCCGCCTTCAGGCGGTGCAGCGAGTTCCGGTCCTCGTGAGGGAAGACGGCGACCGTTCCCGCGCCCAGTTCGTAGGCGGCTCGGAACGCGCGAATCGCGATCTCGCCGCGGTTGGCGACAAGAACCTTGCGGAACATCCGTAGCCCTCCCGTAGTCACTCGACGGTCAGTTTCGGCACGTTACCGTGCAGCTCTTGCCTGGTGGGAGAACTGTCCCACGTGATGGGTGTCATCCTGATCGGTCTTGCTGACGGCGTTTCCCGCGTGGTGGGCGCTTTGTCCAGCGCCACCACCCAGTCAGACTCCATCCGGTAGTGGGTTTAACCGGATCGTGTGACGATCTTGGTCACCAAATCGGTAGGGTGAGCCATATGGCCGGGGCTGATGGAGCCGGGCAGCCTACTGCCCGCACACCGCATTTCGACGTTGTCCTCCGTGGTTACAACCAGCGACAGGTGAACGAACGAGTCACCCGTCTGGAGTTCGACCTCAAGAACTCGAACCGCTCCCGCGACGCGGCCGCAGCACAGGTGGCGGAGCTGACGAAGCTCTTGAACTCCATGCGCGCCGACCTCGACAAGACCAAGGCGCAGCTCCACAACCTGGCCAACAGTCCCGTGAGCGCGTCGAACGTCACCGAACGCGTGCGCGTGATGATGAGCCTGGCCGAGGAAGAGATCGCGGACATCCGCAAGGACGCCCTCGACAAGGCCGCCGCCACCCGCGGCGAGGCCGAGAAGTGGGCGGCGGACCAGCGCGAGGCCCACCAGCGCCTGCTCGCCGAGACCGAGGCCCGCCGCAAGCAGCTCGAGGTCACCTACCAGCAGCGCAACGCCGAGCTCGACCAGCAGTTCGCCGGCCGCCGCGCCGAGCTCGAGGCCGAGTTCGAGGCGATGCGCACGAAGCTCGCCAACGAGCACCAGGCCCTGGTCGCCGAGGTGCGCGCCGAGGGCGAGCGGACCAAGGCGGACTTCGAGCAGAAGTCGGCCGACCTGGACGCCCGCCGCGTCGAGCTCGACCAGAAGTACAAGGCGTACCACGACGAGCTGGACAAGGAGTACGACGGCCTCAAGGCGAAGCTGACCGCCGAGCACCAGAAGGTGCTGGCCGACGCGCGCTCCGAGGCCGACCGCATCGGCTCCGAGGCCGAGGCCAAGCGCGTGGCCGTGCTGAGCAAGCTCGAGGGCGAGCTCGCCGCCAAGAAGGCCGAGGCCGAGAAGGTCCTCGCCGAGCTGGAGGCCGAGTCGCTGGCCAAGGCCGAGAAGACCACCGCCGACGCCACCGCGTCCGCCACGGCCCTGGTCAAGGCGGCGGAGGAGAAGGCGGCGACGACGCTGCGCGAAGCGGCCGACAAGGCGGAGGCCACCGTCGCGGCGGCCGACGAGAAGTCCACGGCACTGGTCCGCGACGCCGAGGCCCGCACGTCGGCCCTGGTCCGCGAGGCCGAGGAACGCACGGCCGCCGCCGTGGCCGAGTCGGACCAGCGCGCCGCCGCCGCTGCCGAGAAGGAGGCGTCGCTGCGGTCGGCGCACGACAACCTGGCCTCGCAGTTCCACGCGGTGCAGGCCGCTGTGGAGGCGGCCATGTCGGTGCTGAAGCCGGCGGAGGACGGGTCCGGGGAGGACGACGAGGAGCCTGCTCCGGCGGGTGGAGCGTCGAACGGCGCGGCTTCGAACGGCGAGCAGAAGACCGAGCAGCTGCCGAAGCCCCGGCAGAAGGACTGATCTTCGAGAACGGGAACGGCGGCGGTGCGCTCAGGCGCCCGCCGCCGTTCTTCGTTCGGGGGGGTGACGGGCCGGCGCCACCGGCCTCCGTTCCGCCGGCAGCGCCCGGTCCCCTAGCCCTTCTCCAGGAAGTCCGCCCGCTCCGCCGTCAGCAGCGTCGCCACCATCCCCGCCAGGCCGGGGTGCTCCACCAGGTCCGGGTCGGCGTCCACGACCTGCTGGGCGGCCACCCGCGCGTCGGCGATGATGTCCTCGTCGCGCAGCAGCGAGAGCATCTTCAGCGCCGAGCGGCGGCCCGACTGGGCCGCGCCGAGGATGTCGCCCTCGCGGCGCAGCTCCAGGTCGAGCTGGGCGAGCTCGAAGCCGTCCAGAGTGGACTCGACGGCGCGCAGGCGTTCCATGGTCGCCGTCATCTCGGGCATCTCCGTCACCAGCAGGCACAGGCCCGGCGCGCTGCCGCGGCCCACGCGGCCGCGCAGCTGGTGCAGCTGCGAGACGCCGAAGCGGTCGGCGTCCATGATCGCCATGACCGTGGCGTTCGGGACGTTGACGCCCACCTCGATGACCGTGGTGGCCACGAGCACCTGGACCTCGTTGGCGGCGAAGGCGCGCATCACCGCGTCCTTCTCGTCGGGCGGCATGCGGCCGTGCAGGATCTCGATGCGCAGGCCGCGCAACGGGCCCTGGGCCAGCATGGTGGCCACGTCGACCACCGACAGGGCCGGGCGCTTGTCCTCGTCGTCGGACTTCGCGGGCTCCTCGTCGCCGATGCGCGGGCACACGAAGTACGCCTGGTGGCCGGCCGCGACCTCCTCGCGCACACGGGCGAACGCGCGGTCGAGCCACGCCGGCTTCTCGCGCACGGGCACCACCGAGGTCTTGATCGGCGAACGGCCGCCCGGCAGCTCGCGCAGGGCCGAGACCTCCAGGTCGCCGTAGACCGTCATGGCCACGGTGCGCGGGATCGGGGTCGCCGTCATGACCAGGACGTGCGGGTTCTCCCGCTCGCCGCGGGCCGAGAGGGCGGCGCGCTGCTCCACGCCGAAGCGGTGCTGCTCGTCGACGACCACCAGTCCGAGCGAGTGGAACTCGACCTTCTCCTGGATGATCGCGTGCGTGCCGACGACGATGCCGGCCTCGCCGGTCACGATGTCGAGCAGCGCCTGGCGCCGCTGGGCCGTGTTCATCGAGCCCGTCAGCAACGTGACGCGCGTGGCGTTCTCCGCGCCGCCGAGCTGACCGGCCTGCGCGAGGTCGCCGAGCATCTCCGCGAGCGAGCGGGCGTGCTGTGCCGCAAGGACTTCCGTGGGGGCGAGCATGGCGGACTGACGGCCTGCGTCGACGGCTTGGAGCATCGCCCGCAACGCGACCATGGTGTTGTGGGTGACCACGAAGTGATCGGTGACGTAGAGCTGGTCCGGATGTGCGACCGAAATGCACTGCACCGGTTTCCGGCCGATGAACTCGACGGCGCGGATCGCGCGTACCGGCTTCTCGTACTTGGTGCGCTCCTTGACCAGCTCGGCCTTCCGCGTCAGCCGGAACGGCGGGAACTCGTTCGGCAGGCGAAGGCTGACCAGGTGGTACGTGTTGCCCGTCTTGGTGATGGGACGGACTCTCCCGGTCCCGCCCAGCGACTCGGCCAGCCAGGCGACCTGGTCGGCGAGTCGCGGCGAAGCCGAGAGGAAGGTGACGTTGGACCCCTGCTTGCTGTTGATGGTGCCGTCGGTGTCGAGCAGGCCCTGGAGAAGCGCGTGACGCATCTTCACGGGCGCGACGAGGTAGTTCTCCGGCAGGAACTTGTCCTTGGCACGATGCCCGTACACGCCGAGGTCCCGAAGGGACTGGAGCACCGGGTTCGTGCCCCTGCGGCAGCCCAGGACGAACCAGTCGTACTTGTTCGCGGACGGGGTCTTGGCCAGGTGGGCTCCCCGCGGAAGAGCTGCCATGAGCTCCACGAGCAGTTCCGGGTCGGCGCTGGTGAACATGACACGCCCGTTCAGGAGCGACCCGTCGCCGATCAGCAGTCCGAGCAGGTAGGGATCCAGCGGACGCTCGTCCAGGCAGTCCAGCTCAGGGGCCGTCACCACGGGCAGGTGCCACTTGGACGCTCCGTTGGCGCTGGTGAGATCGTCTCGGATCTCCCGTAGCGTCAACACCTTGAGCGGGTTCCCCCGGTCTCTGCGGACAGTGGTGTTCACGGCCCACAGGTGCTCGAGATCGGACTCCACGCTGCGACCGTCCGACAGCACGACGCGGTAGACGTCCCGCTCTCCTTGGGGAAAGACCCCGGTCACGACGGTGACCTCGCCGTTCGCCGCGATCACCTCGTCACCGGCGTGAACGTCACCCATGCGGACGAAGCCGCCGGGCGTCAGCACCAGCGAGTCGAGCGGTTGCGCCTTCCCCGACCCCACCTCTCCTTGCAGGAGGCGGTTCATCGGGATCACGGACTCCAGGTCGATGGCGATCTGGTCGCCCACCTCCACCTGGCCCTTGGTCAGCGTGAACGGCAGCCGCGCGTCGAACGCGTCGAGGATCCCGCCGGACTTGCGGGTGCACGAAGGCGCCGGGCGGGCGGTGGAGGCCTTGCGGCGCTGTGCGAGCGTGAGCTGGACGGCCAGCGCCTCGTCCCACTTCAGCCGCTGCTGCGCCACGGCGATCTGCGCCCAGCTGTCCGGCCGGTGGATCGACCGCAGAGCGTCCTCCAGGCCGATCAGGCCCTGCTCGGCGCGGAAGTCGGCGGGCAGCGGGTCTTCTCCCGGGCCGTCCCAGATCTCCAGCAGCTGCTTGACGCAGTTGGCGATGTTCCAGGTGTTGATGTGCTGCGACGCCGGGTAGACGGGCAGGAACGCCTGGAGGAACGACGAGCCGTCCTGCTCCGGGGTGAGGATCTCGAACGCCGGGTGCACCAGCTGGAGGTTCTGCCGGTAGCGGCCGACCTTGCCGGCGAACAGGGCGCGCGTGCCCGGCAGCAGCTCCTGCTCGGCGACGAACGCCACCTTGCCGAAGAACACCAGGTGCAGCTCGGAGGTGCCGTCGGTGATCACGGCCTCGGTCATCTGGCCGCGGCGCGCCTTCATCTGGCGCTTCTGGCACTTGCGGACCTCGGCCTGCACCGTCACGTGCTCGTCGATTTCCAGTGACCTGATGTCGGTCAGCTTCCCGCGCTCGTCGTAGCGGCGCGGGTAGTGGCGCAGCAGGTCACCGACCGTCGTGAGGCCGAGGCCGGTCTCCAGTGCGTCGGCGGTCTTCTTGCCGAGCAACGGCTGCAGCTTGTCGTCGAAGGAGATCATCGCGTCCCATTGAACTACTCGACACCGACAAAGATGACGGCGTCCGGCTGTCCGCCCGGATATGCCGTCACCTCCACCTCCGGATGGGTGACCCGCAGGTGGTCCTCGAGCACGTCGACCAGACCGCCGGGGCTGTCCGCGCCCAGGATCACGGTGACGAGCTCCCCGCCGCCCGCGAGCATGCGGTCGACCAGCCGGCACGCCAGGTCCATCACCGGCTCGGGCGCCGCGGGACCGGGCTCGATCAGCACGACCTCGCCGTCCAGCATGCCCAGCAGGTCGCCCGGCTGGCAGCGGCCGACCCACGTCATCGCCTCGTCGGCCGCGAGCGAGACCTCGCCCCGGCGCGTGGCTGCGGCGGCCTCCGCCATCGCGACAACGTCGTCACCGGCGCGACGAGACGTGTCGTGCACCGCCAACGCCGCGAGGGCCTGCACGGGCGAAAGCGTCGGCACCACCACCACGTCCTGCCCTGCGGCCTGTGCGTATGCCACGGCTTCCTCAAGCGCCTCACGGATGTCCGGGTCACCGGGCAGCACGGCGACGTGACGCGCGCGCGTCGACACGATGGCGGCCAACAGGTCCGTGGGCGTCGCCGAAGAAGAAGCGAGGTCGAACACCGTGGCGCCTTCCGCGCGGAACAGGTCCACGGCACCGCTCACGACCACGACGATGGCGCGGTCGCGCACGAAACGGGAGGCCTGCGCGGCGATCTGGTCGGCGAAGCGCGCCACCGTGATCCGGTGCGGACGCCCCGCGCGCACGCCCGCCTCGACGGCCGCGCCGATGTCGTTGCAGTGCACGTGCACGGTCCACAACGACGCGCCGTCGCCGACCACCGACACGCAGTCGCCCAGCAGGTTCAACGACGCGCGCAGCTCGCCGACGGCCTCCTCCGAGGTGCCGTCGATCAGGTACATGACCTCGTACTCGAACTCCGAGGAACCGCCCTCGCGCTCGGTCGTCAACGACTCGGGCGTGCGCGGCAGCAGCAACGGCGCGTCCACCGGGGTCTCCACGGCCTGGCCGGTGATCACCGCGGCCAGTGTGTCCAACAACACAACGAGCCCGCGTCCGCCGGCGTCGACGACCCCCGCCTTGGCCAGCACGGCGAGCTGGCGGGGCGTGTCCGCCAACGCCACGGCACCGGCCCGGGAGGCCGCCGTCACGACGGCGTCGAGCTCGTCGGAGTCGCAGTCGCGGGCGGCCTCCGACGCGGCGTGCAGCACCGACAGCACGGTGCCGGGAACGGGCTTGGAGACCGCCGCCGTCGCCAGCTCGTCGGCGCGGTGCAGGCCCTTGCGCAGCGCCGAGCCGGTGACCAGCGACACCTCCTGGACGGTTTCCGCGAGACCCCTGAGCACCTGCGACAGGATCACCCCGGAGTTGCCGCGGGCCCCGGACAGCGCGCCGCGGGCCAGCGCCGACAGCGCGTCCCCGACCGTCGACATGGGCGAGCGCAGCAGCGCGTCGAGGGCCGACTGCATGGTGTGCAGCAGGTTGGTGCCCGTGTCGCCGTCCGGGACGGGGAAGACGTTGATCTGGTCGATCGACTCACGGTGGGCGTCCAGCGAGCGCACGCAGGCGTCCGCCCACCTGCGCACCGCGACCGCATCCATGACCTGCATGGCGGCGAGAGTATCCACCCGGTTTGGTCGGCGGTGAGGCCACCGGCTACCCTGACTGGGTTGCCGTGCCCGGTTGAGGCTTGTGCACGCTTGCGCGCCCACCGGGACGCGAGACACACCGCTTGAGGAACCTGAAGGAGTGGCTGACGTGGCTGCCGTGTGCGACGTCTGTGGCAAGGGGCCGGGCTTCGGCCATTCGGTTTCGCACTCCCAGCGGAAGACGAACCGCCGCTGGAACCCGAACATCCAGTCCGTGCGCGCGAAGGTCTCGGCCTCGCAGCGCCAGCGGATCAACGTGTGCACGTCCTGCCTGAAGGCCGGCAAGGTCGTGCGCGGCTGATCACCGCCACAGATCGTTTTCAGTTCGAAGAGAGTCCGGCTCCGGCCGGGCTCTCTTCGCGTTTCAGGGCCCTGCGCACGAACGCCAGGCAGGCCGAGCCGCTGAGCACCGCCCCGGTGCCGCCGAGCGCGAACACCGTCCGCGGCTCCACCGCCAGCAGCAACCCGCCGGCGGCGGCCGTGCCGAGCAGGTTCGCCCCGACCACCATCGACCCGACCGCGGCGAACGCGCGTCCGCGCATCTCCTCGGGCGTGCGCATCCGCACGACGGCGTTCAGGGCGACGTTGTGGACGCCGTTCGACACGCCACCGATGACCCAGCCGATGCCCGCGGGGACGATGAATGGGAACGTCGCCGGGACCAGCACCCCGATCCCGGTGGTGACCGCGGCGACGGCGATCGCGTGTGCCACCCCGGAGACCGTCTCCAGCCGCGCGGCGAGCCGGTTGCCGATCAGGATCCCGGTCATCCAGCACGCCTGCATCGCACCGAGCACGAGCTCGTCGCCGTGCAGCACGTACCGGACGAACGCGGGGTCGGCGACGTTGATCACCACGACCGCGCCGACGCAGAAGGCCAGCCCGGCGATCGCCGCGAACAGCACGGCGTCCTGCCGCACGTGCCGGATGCCCGCGAGCGCGCTGGGACGCGCCTCGTGGGTGCCGGAAGGCCGGCGTTCGGTGCGCACGAAGGCCAGCAGAGCCGCGTAGGCGAGGAACGTGCCGCCGTCGACGAGCAACGCGGCGGGGTGGCCGAAGACCCCGGCGAGCACCGCGCCACCGGTGACGCCCGCCATGCTGCCGAGACTGCGCCCTGTGCTGAGCCACGCGTACCCGCGCGTCGCCTGCTCCTCGCCCGCGATGTGCGGCACGAGAGCGGAGATGCAGGGCTGGGCGACCGCGCGGCCGCAGCCCGAGAGCAGCACCAGCGCCACCACGAACACGGGCCGGCCCATCAACGGCGCGATGGCCGCGATCGCGGCGCCCTGGAACAGCAGGGCGGTGATCAGCAGCCGGCGGTTGGGCAGCCGGTCGACGAGCACGCCGGCGAGAGGGGCGCCGAGGACGAGCGGCAGCAGCTCGGCGACCAGGACGGCGGCGACGAGCAGCGGGCTGATCGGCGTGGCCCAGAAGAGCAGGACGAGCAACGACAACGCGTTGCCGAACTCGCTGACGGCCGCACCCGCGGCCGTCAGCGTCAGATCACGTCGTGCCGGGGCAACTACGGGAGCTTCCAGTCGATCGGCTCCGCGCCCTGCTTCTCCAGCAGCTCGTTCGCCTTGCTGAACGGCTTCGAACCGAAGAACCCGGAGTGCGCGGAAAGCGGCGACGGGTGCGCGGACTCGATGGCGGGCAACGGCTGCAGCAACGGGCGCAGGTTGCGCGCGTTGCGGCCCCACAGGATCGAGACGAGAGGTGCGTCGCGGGCCGCCAGCGCCTTGATGGCCTGCTCGGTCACCGCTTCCCAGCCCTTGCCCTGGTGGGAGTTCGCCTTGCCCGGCTGCACGGTGAGCGCCCTGTTGAGCAGCAGCACACCGCGTTCCGACCACGGGGTCAGGTCGCCGTTCGAGGGAATCGGGTAGCCGAGGTCCTCGGCGTACTCCTTGTAGATGTTGATGAGCGACTTCGGAATGGGACGGACGTCCGGCGCGACCGAGAACGACAGGCCGACCGCGTGGCCGGGCGTCGGGTACGGGTCCTGGCCGACGATCAGCACCTTCACCTGGTGGAACGGCTGCTGGAACGCGCGCAGCACGTTCTCGCCCGCGGGCAGGTAGGTGCGGCCGGCGGCGACCTCCGCGCGCAGGAACTCACCCATGGCGGCGATCTGGTCAGCAACGGGGGCGAGAGCTTCAGCCCAGCCGGCTTCGACAACTTCGTTGAGGGGACGAGCCACGGCTGTGAACCCTATCTCACTCAATCGAGCCGACGGAGCTTCTCCCGGTACAAAGCGATGTTCTGAACATATTTCTCGACGATGAACGCCCAAGCCTGTTCCGGCACAACGTATCCGGTGCGTTCGCGGGCGGGAACTCCGAGAACCATGGAACGTTCGCGGACGTGGCCGTCGAACGACACCACCGCGCCGGCGCCGACGATCGCGCCCGTTTCCACGATGGAACCGTTGAGCACCACCGAACCCGACGCGATGAGGCATTCGTCCGCGACGGTCGCGCCCTCGATGTGCACGTTGTGCCCGATGACGCACGACGATCCGATGTGCACCGGGTGGACCTCGGTGCAGTGGATGACCGTGCCGTCCTGGACCGAGGTGCGCTCGTCGATGACGATGCGGCCGTAGTCGCCGCGCAGCACGGCCTGCGGCCACACCGACGAATGAGCGCCGATGCGCACGTCACCGATCACCGTCGCGTCCGGGTGCACGTACGCGTCCGGGTGAATCTGCGGCGTGTAGTCACCCAACGCATAGATGGCCATGCGCCCGAACTTACAACGGCTTCCCGAAGCACCGGCTGTTCGGGTCGTCGCGGTAGACGCCGAAGTTCGCGATCCGCTCGTAGCCGCTGGTCGTGTACAGGCTGATCGCCTCCGGCTGGCGGACGCCGGTCTCCAGCACCATCCGCCGCAGACCCGCCTCGCGCGCGGTCGTCTCCAGGTGGGCCAGCACCTGGCGCGAGAGGCCCCTGCCGCGTGCGGAGTCGACGACGTACATCCGCTTGATCTCGGCCGCGTCGTCGATCTCGTCGTTGACGCGCCAGCCGCCGCACGCGACGGGCACGCCGTCGAGGTAGCCGATCACGAAGTAGCCGAGCGGCGCGGCGAACTGCGCCGGGTCGACCGGCGTGATGTCCACGCCGCCGTAGCGTTCGACGTAGACCTGCTGGAGGTCGTCGATCATCTTGACCGAGTCTGGATGGTCATACGCTCGCGTGCATAGTTCCACGTCGAGGAAGTCTACGCCCGCCAGTGCTCCCAGCCAGGGGGTTTCTCGTACGTCCTGCCGTCGACCGTGACACCTTCACCCGCGCGGACGGTGCCGATGGTGGTCCAGTTCGGCGGGACGGCCTTCGGCCCGGCGAACGTCGCCGCGAGCGCGTGGTCCTCGCCCCCGGTCAGCGCCCAGTGCCGCGCGTCGCCGCCGAGCGCCGACGCGACGTCGAGCAGGCGCGGGTGCAGCGGCAGCAGCTCCGTGCGGACGTCGATCGCCACGCCGCTCATGTCCGCGATGTGGCCGAGGTCCTGCAGCAGCCCGTCCGAGATGTCGATCATCGACGTGGCACCCGCCTCGGCGGCCTTGGGACCCTCCTCGTACGGCGGCTCCGGCGCGCGCTGGGCGTTCACGATGCCCACCGGCGAGCGGAACCCGCGGCCGAGCACGGCCAGTCCCGCGGCCGCCCAGCCGAGCCGTCCGGTGACCGCGACGACGTCGCCGACGAGCGCCCCGGACCTCGTGACCGGCTCGAGCCCGTTCATGTCCCCCATCGCGGTGATGGAGATCACCAGTGTGGCGGAGCTGACCATGTCGCCGCCGACGATGCCCGCGCCGGCCGTCGCCGCCTCCTGCCACAGGCCCGCCATGATGCCCTCGACCACGGCGGCCGGGGTGTCGGGAGGACACGCGAAACCGACGAGCAGAGCGGACGGCAGCGCGCCCATCGCGACGACGTCCGCGAGGTTCACGGCGGCCGCTTTTCGGCCCACCTGCTCGGGTGTGGACCAGTCGAGTCTGAAGTGGACACCCTCGACCAGCAGGTCCTTGGAAGCGACGACCCGTCCGTCCGGGACGGCGACGACGGCCGCGTCGTCGCCGGGACCGAGGATGGTCGTCTCCGGTTGCGCCCGACCGCTCGTCACCCGGTGGATGAGGTGGAACTCACCCACGTCGGCGACCGTCTCCGCGTCGCGCGGCGGCTCCGGACGCAAAGTTGCCTCCCAATCTGAGCATTCGGAACCCCAACTGGGGTACGTTGCGTGACACGTTCCTACCTCGACCCAACCTGTCGCGACGAAGGGGCACGCCGTGGTGCATGCATACATCCTCATCCAGACCGAGGTCGGCAAGGCAGCCGCAGTCGCCTCCGAGATTTCCGGGATCGCCGGGGTAGCGACCGCAGAGGACGTCACCGGTCCGTACGACGTGATCGTCCGCGCGGAGGCGGAGACCGTCGACCAGCTCGGCCAGCTCGTGGTCGCGCGCATCCAGAACGTCGAGGGCATCACCCGCACGTTGACGTGCCCGGTGGTCCATCTCTAGCTCGCCCGTGTTGTCATAACCGGGTGACTCAGCAGGAATCCACGTCGGCGCTGTCCCGGCCGCTGCTCGCGGCGGTCGGGCTCGCCGTCGTGCTCGCCATTGGTGTCGCCGGGCTCGGGCTGTGGCTGGGCACCGGGAACCAGACCGAGGACGTGCCCGGTCGCACGGGTCCCCTCGCGCTGGTCTCGATCGACGCACCGTCAGCGGGTTCACCGGAATGCGCTTCCCTGGTCGAGAAGCTGCCGGTCGGGCTGCCGTCCGGGAAGGACATGCTGCCGCGCAGGGAGATCGCCACCCCGGCCCCTCCCGCCGCGGTCGCGTGGGGTGACGCCCAACACGATCCGGTGGTTCTGCGGTGTGGTCTGCCGCGGCCGTCCGAGCTGACCGCCACCTCGCAGCTGCGGGTGATCTCCGACGTCCAGTGGATCGAGCTGCCCGGCTCGGACAGCTCGACCTGGGTGATCGTGGACCGCGGCGTGTACGTGGCGCTGACGGTGCCCGGCGACGCGGGCACCGGACCGTTGCAGGACGTCTCCACGACGGTGCGCGACCTGCTGCCGAAGCAGCCGGTCAAGACCTCGGCCTAGCGCAGGCCCGACCCGCGGGCGATCGCGGTGTCGATGAGCGTGGTCAGCAGCGTGGAGTAGTCGATGCCCGTCGCCTCCCACGCCTTGGGGTACATGGAGATCGGCGTGAAGCCGGGCATGGTGTTGAGCTCGTTGACGATGAGCTCGTTCTGCTCGGTGAGGAAGAAGTCCACCCTGGACAGACCCTGGCAGTCGAGCGCCTTGAACGCGCGGACGGCCAGCTCGCGCAGCTGCGCGGTGACGTCGTCGTCGAGCTTCGCCGGGATGTCGGCCTCGTAGGAGTCGTTGACGTACTTGGCCTCGAAGTCGTACCACTCGGCGCCCTCGCCGACCGGGCGCAGCTCGGCGGGCAGCGAGGCCTCGACGCGGCCGTCCGGGAACTCCAGCACCGCGAGCTCGATCTCGCGGACGTTCGGCACACCGGCCTCGATGATGACCTTCGGGTCGTGCCGGCGCGCCTCGAAGATCGCCTCGTCGAGGTCGTCCCAGGACGTCACCTTGGAGATGCCGACGGACGACCCGGCGCGCGACGGCTTCACGAACACGGGCAAGCCGAGGTGCTCGCGCTCGTCGAGGGTCAGCGTGGTGGCGGCGCGGTCGAGGGCGACGAACCGGCCGACCTCCAGGCCCTCCGCCTGCAGCAGCTTCTTCGCGAAGACCTTGTCCATCGCGGCGGCGCTGGCGAACACGCCGGGGCCGACGTACGGGAGGCCGCCGAGCTCCAGCAGGCCCTGGATCGTGCCGTCCTCACCCCACGCGCCGTGCAGCAGCGGGAAGACGACGTCGACGTCCTGGAGCGCCTGACCGGGTTCGACCGCCGCGACGGTGGCGTTGCGCAGCGTCGGAAGGTTGCCGGCGCCCGCCTCGAGGGCGTTCGGGTCGGTGCCGAGCGCCCACTGGCCCTGCGGTGTGATGCCGACGGGCACGACCTCGAACCGGTCCGAGTCCAGGTAGGGCAGGACGCTCTTGGCGGACTGGCAGGAGACCTCGTGCTCGGAGCTGCGGCCGCCGAACACCACGGCCACCCTCGTCTTGCGCTGCGTCATGCGGGCGACCCTACCCGTTTGGGCGATTGTGCCCACCTGGCCTTAACCTCCGTCCGTGCTGAAGATCGAAGTCCTCGACCTGGCCGACGAGGCGGCGGTCGGCGCGTACGTCGACGTCTGGCTGACAGGGCATCCGACGACGAACCGGTCGTGGGCGATCGAGTCGCTGTGGGAGCCGAACCCCGACTTCCGCGAGGTCGTCCGGCTCGTCGCCCGCGAGGACGGCGCGGGGGTCGGCATCACGTCCGTGGGGCTGCTCCACGGCGCGAACGCACATCTGGCGGTGGGCACGGTCACGGTGCACCCCGAGCACCTCCGGCAGGGCGTCGGCACCGCCCTGCTGGAGGCGTTGCTGCCGGAACTGCGCGCCCGCGGCGGCGCGGCGCTGGAGGGCTGGGGCGTCGTCAAGGGCAGTGCCGGCGAGCGGTGGGCTCTCGCGAGCGGGTTCCGGGCGGTCGCGGGCAGGGTCCTGCAACGGCTGACCATCGCCGACGCCACCGCGGACCAGACCGCGGCGGACGGGTACCGCCTGGAGCGGTGGGCCGGGGCGGCGCCGGAGCACCTGCTGGCGTCACTGGCCGCGACCAGGAACTCGATCCGCGACGCACCGGCCACCGAGTCCGCCCGGCAGGACCCCGAGTGGACGCCCGAGTCCGTCAGGGCCGACGAGGCCGAGGCCCGCGCGGCCGGAGCCGAACTGCGGGTCGTCGCCGCCGTCGAGGAGGCGACGGGTCTCGTCGTGGCGCAGACCGACGTCCCGCTGCACGCGGGCGACACCACCGACACGTTCTGGGGCAGCACGGTGGTCACGCCCGCCCACCGGGGGCGGGGACTCGGGCTCGCCGTCAAGGCGGAGATGGTGCGGTGGTTGCGGGAGGACCGGCCGGAGCTCGAACGGGTCGACTCGGGCACGGACGCCGCGAACGCGCACATGATCCGGGTCAACGCCCGGCTGGGCTTCGTCACGAACCGCGAGGTGGTCGTCGTCAGCCGCGCCCTCTGAGCAGCTCCGTCAGCACCGGCAGAGCGCTGACCAGCTGTTCCCGCGAGCACGCGCTGTACCCGATCGCGAGCCCGTGGAACTTGGCGCGGTTCACGTAGTGCCGCGCCAGCCCGTCCACGCGCAAGCCGCGTTCGAGCGCCAGCCGCATGATCTCGCGCTCCTGCTCGGCGTCGGGCAGCAGCACCACGACGTGCGCGCCCGCGTCGTCGCCGAGCATCCTGATGCCCGCGGCCGCGAAGGTGTCCACGATCAGCGCCCTGCGCTCCGACAGCTCCCTCCGCAGCTTGCGCAGGTGCCGGCCGAGGTCGCCGGTGCGGGCCAGCGCCACGACGACCCGTTGGCCCGCGGCCGCCGGGCTGGTGCCGGTGAGGTCGCGGTGCTCGAGGACCGTGGTGGCGATGTGCTCGGGCGCGACCATCCAGCCCGCGCCCAGGGTCGGCGTGAGGATCTTGCTCGTGGTGCCGAGGTGGACCACGACGTCCGGGGCCAGCGCGGCCAGCGACGGCAGCGGCGCGACGTCGTAGCGCAGTTCGCCGTCGTAGTCGTCCTCGATGACGAGCCAGCCGTCTCGCCGGGCCCGTTCGACCAGCGCCACCCGCCGCGCCGCCGACATGCGGCCGCCCAACGGGTACTGGTGCGCCGGCGAGCAGTAGACGGCCTTCACGCCGGGCGGCACGGCGTCGGGCAGGAGTCCCTCGGCGTCGACCGCGGCTTGGACCACGCGCAGGCCGTTGGCCTTGAACACGCCCACCGCCCGCTGGTAGCCGGGTTCCTCCACGGCCACGGAGTCACCGCGCTTCAGCACGGCGACCGCGATCTCGGTCAGCACGGCCGTGGTGCCGCCGGTCGCGAGGACGGGGTCGGCGCTGACGGCGAGCCCGCGGTGGCGCAGCAGGTGCTCGGCGATGACCTCGCGGTACTCGGGCAGCCCCGCGCGCTCGGGCCGGGACAACGGCGGCGCGTCGGCCGCGGCCCGCCACGCCCTGCGCCAGGCCGCGCGGTCGAGCCCGCCTGCCCACGGCGCGCCGGTGCCGAGGTCGACGAAGTCGGTGATGGCGGGCACGACGGGCTTGCGCGAACGCTTGCGCAGCGGGCCGGGCGGGGTCGTGGTGACGTAGGTGCCGGAACCGTGACGGCCGGCGATCCAGCCCTCGGCGTGCAATTGCTCGTAGGCGGCGGCAGTGACCGTGCGGGAGACTTTGAGCGAGTCGGCCAACGCGCGCGTGGACGGCAGACGGTCACCCGCCCGCAGCCGGCCTTCGGAGGCGGCGGAGCGGAGAGCGTCGGCGAGCTGGACGGCGAGCGGTTCGGCGGACTCGCGGTCCAGGGCGACGGGAAGCGCGGTCTCTGCCAAAGTGGCCTTCTCAGATCGGCTGGAACTGGCGCTTCAATGATGCCACTTCCGCGCGCACAGTAGAGAACATGACCTCTGACGTGCAGCTCTCCCCCACCGAACGCAGCACCATCAAGCGCGGCAAGAACAGGGCCGTCCAAGACCGCCGGGTGCTCTACGACATCCTCGACGCCGGCCTGGTCTGCCACCTCGCCGTGGAGGTCGACGGGGCGCCGTTCCTCGTCCCCACCGCGTACGGGCGGGACGGCAACCGCATCTTCCTGCACGGGTCGACGGGGTCGCGGTCCATCCGGAGCATGCTCGAGGGCAAGCCGGTGTGCGTGGCCGTCACCCTCGTGGACGGCGTCGTCTACTCGCGGTCGGTGTTCCACCACTCCATGAACTACCGGTCGGCGATCGTCCACGGCACGGCGAGGATCGCCGACGACCCCGAGCACGCGCTGAAGGTCATCGTCGAGCACGTCACGCCGGGCAGCTGGGACTACGCGCGCCGCCCGTCGAAGAAGGAGCTCGCGGCCACGGTCGCGGTGGAGATCGACCTCACCGAGGCGAGCGTCAAGGTGCGCGAGGGCGGACCCGGCGAGGAGCCGGAGGACCTGGCGGCGAACCTGGTGTGGGGCGGGCACATGCCGCTCGTCCAGACCTGGGGCGCGCCCGTTCCGCACGAGACCGACCGGGCGGTCCCGCCGCACGTCAGCGGACGGGACCGTTGACCGGGTCGTAGCGGTAGGACGTCATGGCGCGGGTGCCGTGGCGGTACACGTGGATCGACACGGCCGGGTCCACACCGTCGTTGCGCACCTGGTGCACGTAGCCGGGGCCCCACACGCGCGACTGACCGGTGTGCAGCGTGTGCACGACCTGGATCTTCGTCGTCACGACCTCGGTGAGGACACCGCTGACGACGGTGAACGCGCCGGAGGTCGAGTTGTGGTCGTGCAGCGAGGCGGTCTGGCCGGGCAGCCAGCTCATCAGCCAGATCTCCTGGTCGTCGGCGCGCTCGACCAACGCCGAGAAGCGCTCCTCCGGGTCGTACCGGAGCAGGTGCTTCCAGCGGTCGCGGTCGGCCGCCCACGACAGAGCCACCCGAACGGGGTGCAGCAGCGCGGAGCTCTCGGGCAGGACGACGGAGTTCTCGGGAACGGCGAACATCGGAGAAGCAGTCCTTACGGTGGCGAATGCGCGAGAAGAGGACGCGGGACTATCGCCAGGTACAACACAGTGCGCTGAAGGACATGCAGCAGAGGGTCCCGAACCCGGGACCCTCCGTCAATCCAGTCCCAAGGCTTGGGACACGTCCGCGACCAGGTCTCGAGTGTCCTCGCAGCCGGCCGAGAAGCGCACCAGTCCTTCTGGCACCGGGTCGCCGAACTGCGCGCGCCGGTCCGCCGTCGAGTGCAGGCCGCCGAACGACGTCGCCGCCGACACCAGCCTCGACCGCGACAGGAACTCGTCCACCGCCGCCTTGTCCCGCAGCACGAACGTCAGCACGCCGTTGAACCGCCGCATCTGCTGTGCCGCCACGAGGTGCGCCGGATCGTCCGACGCACCCGGCCAGCGCAGCCCCTCGACACGGCCCTTCAACAGCGAGTGGAGCGCCGCGGCGTTCTCCGCCTGCCGCGCGAGCCGCAGGTCGAGGGTTCCCAGGCCGCGCAACGCGAGCCACGTCTCGAACGGTCCGGGGATCGCGCCGTTCAACGTCCGCGCGTCCCGCACCCGTGCGGCCAGCTCGGGAGAAGCCAGCGTCACGTGTCCGAAGAGGACGTCGCTGTGCCCCGCGACGGCCTTGGTGTCCGACGCCACCACGATGTCCGCGCCGAGCTCCAGCGGCCGCTGCCCCAGCGGCGTCGCGGTCGTGTTGTCCACGGCCAGCAACGCCCCGGCGGCGTGCACGCGCGCGGCCAGGTCGGCGATGTCGCAGACGTCCAGGCCGGGGTTCGACGGGGTCTCCAGCAGGACCAGCTTCACCCCGTCGAACGACGGGTACGGCCCCGCGGTCGGCACCTCGACGACGGTCACGTCCATTTCGGACACGAACTTGCGGGTCAGGAAGTAGCCGTCGGACGGGACCACCAGGGTGTCCCCGGTGGCCAGCACGGCCCGCAGCAGCGTGGAGATCGCCGCCATGCCGGACGGGAAGACGACGCACTCGCCGCCCTCCAGCGACCCCAGCGCGGACTCCAGCGCCCGCCACGTCGGGTTGCCGGCGCGGCCGTAGTAGTCCTGACCGCCGAGGTGGTACGCCGAGGCGAACACCGGCTGCGCGCCGAACGGGTCGCCCGCCTCGCCGGAGAACGCGTGGACGACTCTCGTGCCGTCACCGAGTTCGGGGGTCACTGGCGTTCGTGCTTCCGGTCACGGCCCAGCAGCGCGGCACCGAGCTCGCGCACGCTCAGACCGTCGTGGCACACCTCGTGCACGCCTTCGGTGATCGGCATGTCCACGTCGTGCGACCGGGCGAGGTCGCGGATCGACGAGCACGACTTCACGCCTTCGGCGACCTGTCCGTGCGCGGCCTCCTGCGCCTGCGCGAGGGTCTCACCCTTGCCCAGCCGCTCGCCGAAGGACCGGTTGCGCGACAACGGCGACGCGCACGTCGCCACCAGGTCGCCCAGGCCAGCGAGGCCCGCGAACGTCAGCGGGTCCGCGCCCAGCGCCGCACCGAGCCGCGCGGTCTCGGCCAGGCCGCGCGTGATGATCGACGCCATCGTGTTGTCGCCGTAGCCCATGCCCGCCGCCATGCCGCACGCCAGCGCGATGACGTTCTTGCACGCCCCGCCCAGCTCGCAGCCGACGACGTCGGTGTTGGTGTACGGGCGGAAGTACGAGTTGGAGCACGCGTGCTGGAGGTCGACCGCGCGGTCGTGGTCCGTGCACGCGATGACGGTCGCGGTCGGCTGCCCGACGGCGATCTCCTTGGCCAGGTTGGGTCCGGACACGACGGCCACCTGCGACTCGTCGACCCCGGCGACCTCCCGGATCACCTCGCTCATCCGCTTGCCGGTGCCGAGCTCGACGCCCTTGGACAGCGACACCAGCGTCGCGTCCGGCGGCAGGAACTCCCGCCACGCCGACAGGTTCGCCCGCAGCGTCTGCGACGGCACCGCCAGCACCACGGCGTCCGCGCCGTCGAGCGCCTTCGCCGGGTCGGCGGTGGCGACCAGGTTGGCCGGCAGCGAGATGCCCGGCAGGTAGTCGGTGTTCACGCGGGTCTCGGTGATCGCGGAGGCGACCTCCTGGCGCCGCGCCCACAGCACGACCTCGGGGCCGGAGTCCGCGATGACCTTCGCGAACGCCGTGCCCCACGACCCGGCGCCGAGCACCGCAACGCGTTCGATCGCCATGGTGTTCAGGCCTTCCTCGGTCCGTAGAAGCCTTCCGGCGCCGGCACGCCGCGCACCTCGGACAGCAGGCCCTTGACGCTGGTCATCAGCAGGTCGGTGACCTCGCGCAGGACGGCGAGCGACTCGTCCCCGGTGCGGTACGCGGACAGGTCGACCGGCTCGCCGACGAGGTAGGTGACCGTCTTGCGCGGGAACGGGCGGAACTTCTTCTTGTAGTGGTCGTAGATGTCGACCGTGCCCCAGCGGGCGATCGGGATCACCGGGCCGTCGTGCTGGAGCGCGAGCCTGGCCACGCCGGTTCGCGAGTTCATCGGCCACGCCTCGGGGTCCTTGGTGATCGTCCCCTCCGGGTAGATCACCACGATCTGGCCGTCGGCCAGCGCCTCGTGGGCCGCGCGGAGGCTCTGCTGCGCGTCGGACGTGCCGCGGTAGACGGGGATCTGCTTCGCGCCGCGCAGGATCCGGCCGGCGACCGGGATGTTCCACAGGCTGTGCTTCGCGAGGAAGTGCGGCACCCGGCCGTTGCGGTGGGTGAACACCGCGTCGTAGATCGGGTCGAGGTGGGAGATGTGGTTCATGACCAGCAGCGCGGAGCCCTCGCGCGGGATGCGGTCGCCGTGCAGGTACTTCCGCCTGCCCAGCAGGCCCGACAACGGGTAGACGATCACCGCGGCGACCCCGACCCAGAAGCCGCCCTTCTCGCGTTTGGCCACGTGGACCTCTCCTCACTCCCTGCGTGGATCTGCGCCCGACAGCACAGTAGTCGCCAGATCGTGGAGTATGACGAGGTGAGGGATGAAGTCGACCTCCTTGTCCCGGTGAAGACCCTGGACAGGGCGAAGACCCGGCTGACCAGCGCGACCGGCGGGGATCCGGTGTCGCACGCGGCACTGGCGCTCGCGCTCGCCCTGGACACGGTGAGCGCGGCGGTCGCGACGCCCGCCGTCCGTCGCGTGGTGACGATCACATCGGACCCGGCGGTGGCGGCCGAGATGGCGGCACTGGGCGTCGAGTCGCTGCCCGAGCCCTCCGAGCCGGGACTCAACGCGGCACTGGCGCACGGCGCGCGCACGGTGCGGTCCCCGTGGATCGGCGCGCTCCAGGCCGACCTGCCCGCCCTCAGGCCGGCCGAGCTCCAGGCCGCGCTCGAAGCCGCGCGGAACCGGCGCGCGTTCGTCCCCGACCGGCAGGGCACCGGGACGACGTTGCTCCTCGCCGCGCCCGGCGGTGAGCTCGACCCGAGGTTCGGCGTCGGATCGGCGGGACACCACCGGGTGTCCGGCGCCGTCGCGCTGCTCGGTCCGTGGCCGTCGCTGCGCTGCGACGTGGACACGGAGGAGGACCTGCGGCTCGCGCTGGGCCTCGGTCTCGGCGAGCGCACCGCGAACGCCCTGCCCGCCTGGACAACCTGAGCGACCGCCGCGCGTCTTCCGGGTCACCGAGGTGATCACTACTGGGGAGACTGATGCGAGCGCTCATCGCGCTGGCGGCGATCACGGCCATCGCGGGCTGCGTCGCCGTCGTTCCGATCGACCGGCCCTCCGACTACACCGCCCCCAGCACGCTCGGCTCGTGCCGTGCCGACCTGCCCCAGGACTGGAAGGACGAGCTGTCCCGCACCACGACGGAGGTGGGACCGCACGAGAAGGTCACGGTCGTCGCCGCGAACGACAACGCCGACGTGACGCTGGTGAAGACCACGCGCAACAGGACGACCGAGCTCGTGCTGCGCGACAAGGGGAAGCGCCAGCAGGTCATGGCGGTGAAGGACGACGCCCAGCTCTTCGGCGTCGAGTTCGACGGCCGCTGGGTCACGTTCTCCACGAACACGAGCCCGTCCGATCCCACCTCCACCTACGCGTGGGACTCCCGTGACGACGGCGCGCCGGTGCGGATCGGATCCGAGGGAGCCGTGGTGCAGGGCGGCAGGGCCGCGTGGAGTGACGAGAAGGGCGTGCACGTCTACGACCTCGCCAAGAAGAAGGACAGGGTCGTCGGCCAGGGCGGGAGGCCGGTGTTCCTCGGTGGCGCCGTCCTCTGGCTGCACGAGGGGAAGTTCCGCTCCGAGGGCCCGCTGCCCGACCAGCTGAGGAACGCCGAGCCCAGCGGGGACGTCGCGGCGGACGGCCGCACGGTGGTCTGGGTGCAGGGCGACGAGCTGCTCGGCTGGCGGGACGGCTGGACCGCGCCGCGCGAGCTCGCCGAGATCCGGGATGCACCGCGGACCGAGGGCATCGTGTTCCCGCGGGTGAGCGGCGACTTCGTGTCGTGGCAGTCGGAGTCCTCGTACATCACGGACATCCGCAGCGGCGCGACCATGCACACGTCCGACGGCGCGTACTGGCTGGAAGTGCACGGT
>NZ_DASVFL010000102.1:0-23316 GCF_036380075.1 Lentzea sp.
GAACGGCGACGGGTTCGCCCCGCGCCCGTCCGGCCGCACCGACCGGCCCGCGACGTGGTTCGCGCTCGTGCCGCACGCCGACCTGCCCTCCGACCCCGACACCGTGTCCGCGGTGCTCGACCTCCTCGCCGGCCGTCCGCCGGGCAAGCTCCTCACCGCGCCGACTGCCAGGTCCGGTGCCGCGGGGCCGCTCGCCGACCCGCGCGGACGGCTGGTGCTGCCGACGGCGGCGGAGCTGGTGCGCCTGGCGTGGGGCGGCGGGCGTTCCGCGACGCGGCGGCGGGTGCTCAAGGTCGGTGTGGTGCACGGAGATCTGCGCTGGGAGGGCGGCGCGGTCCTCGTCGGCCACCAGGACGGCACCCCGATCAGCGGCGCGGAGAAAGCCCTCGACGCCCACCTCGGCGGAGCGCTCGAACGGCGCGCGGCCTACCGCCAGTACCCCGGCCGGCTCGGCACGTGCGAGGTGTTCGCCTCCTCCGACGGCCCGGCCGGGATGGTCATCGGGCTCGGCGACGCGGGCGACCTGACGCCGGGCGCGCTGACCGCGGGCGTCACCCAGGCGGTGCTGAGGCTCGCCGCCGTCCGGGAGGACCGCACGACCGGGGGAGCGGCACCCGAACCGCTGTCGATCTCCGCTGTGCTGGTCGGCACGGCGCTCGTGCCGCCGATGCCCGTCGAGAACTCGCTGACCTCCATCGTGACCGGGGTGCGCCAGGCGAACCGGCGGCTGGACGACCTGCGCTCGCGGGTCGTCGTCGACGAGCTGAAGATCGTCGAGCTCTACGAGGAGCGGGCCATCCAGGCGACCAAGGCGGCCGTGCGGCTGGCGCAGTCCCTCGACGTGACCGGCGGCGAGGTGGTGGTCGAACGCCGCATGCTCAGCGGGTTCGACGGCAAGCCCGGCGAGCCGTCCGCCTACCGCGAGGGGGTCTGGCGGACCGTCCGGATCGTCGCGGAGGAGTCCGAGGGCGACGGGAACCGGCTCGGCGCGCTGTCGTTCACGAGCATCGGCCGCTCCGCCCGCGCCGAGCAACGCGTCAACACGGCCCAGCGCAAGCTGCTCGACGCGCTCGTCACCGAGGCGATGACGGACCACCACCCCGACGAGCAGCTCTACAACACGCTCTACGAGCTGCTCGTCCCCAACTCGTTGAAGGGGCAGGGGTACGGCAGCGAGAACCTGCTGCTCCTGATCGACGAGGAAGCGGGCGCGCTGCCGCTGGAGATGCTCGCCAGCCGGTCGCACGACCTGGACGTGCAGCCGCTCGCCGTCGAGGTCGGGGTGATCCGCCGGCTGGAGACCCGCACGTTCGCCGAGACGACCCGGCCGTCGTCCGGGCACGCGGCGCTGGTCATCGGCGACCCCGCGCGCACCGGGCTGCCCGGCCTGCCCGCCGCGCGGGAGGAGGCCCGGCAGGTCGCCGGCCTGCTGCGGTCCAAGGGGTACGACGTCACCTCGATCATCGGCGACACCGACGATGACGACGACGTCGTGCCCATCCTCAACGCGCTGTTCCGGCACGAGTACCGCATCGTGCACGTCGCCGGGCACGGCCACTTCGACCCGGCCGACCGCTCGCGCAGCGGCGTCGTCATCGGCGACGGCGTCTACCTGGGCGCGCTGGAGATCGCGAAGATGCGCACCACCCCGGACGTCGTCTTCCTCAACTGCTGCCACCTCGGGGCGATGCGGATGAAGGACCGCGACACGCCCCGCGCCGACCAGCTCGCGTCCAGCATCTCCCGGCAGCTCATCGAGAACGGCGTGCGCGCCGTGGTCGCGGCGGGCTGGGCGGTCGACGACCAGGCGGCGTTCCGGTTCGCCAAGACCATGTACGGCGAGCTGCTGGACGGCAACGAGCTGGGCAGCGCGAGCCTGCACGCCCGCAAGGCCGTGTGGGAGCACCACCGCTCGACCAACACGTGGGGCGCCTACCAGGTCTACGGCCCGCCCGCGTTCCGGCTGGACCCCGCCGCGGGCGGCACCTCGCGCCGCGAGGAGCTGGTGGCGCCGCGCGAGCTGGCCGACGAGCTGGAGTCGCTGAGACGCCGGGCGGAGGACGCGCCGGACTCCGTCGCGACGGCGCTGGCGAAGGAGCTGGAGGTGCTGCTGGAGGCGACGCCGCCGGAGTGGCTGCGAGGACAGGAGCTCTCCGCGGTCGGCGACGTCTGGGCGTTGCTCGCCCGGTACGAGAACGCGGTCGCCTGCTACGAGGCCGCGCAGGACGACTGGGACTCGTCCGGCTCGGTCAGGTCGTTCGAGCAGCTCCTGAACGTCCGGGCGAAGTGGGCGGTCGAACGCATCCAGCGCCCTGACGACCCCGGCCCGGAGGCGGCCGAGCTGCTGCGGCTCGCCGCCGAGTCGGCGGACCTGCTCCTGCGGATGGGCAAGACACCGGAACGCCATGCGCTGCGGGCGAGCGTCGCGCGCAGGCGAGCGCTGTGCGTGGCGAGCGACCCGAACCTGCTCACCGCCGCGCTGGTCGACGCGCGCGACGCCTACCAGGCCGCCGTCGACCTCCACCGCGAGCGCAAGGGGACGATCCACTTCTACCCGGCGCTCAACGTGGTGGTGCTCGGCTGGCTGGTGCGCCAGCGCGACCCCGGGCAGCCGTTCGCCGAGGAGGAGGCGCGCAAGCTGGTCGACGCCTCCGCGGCCGCCGCCCGCGCGGTGCGCCGCCCCGACTTCTGGTCCCGCGTCACCCCGGCCGACGCGAAGCTCGCCGCCGCGCTGATCTCCGGCGACCTCGCCCGTGACGGGAACCTCGTCGCCGACGAGTACTTCCGGGCGTTCGCGCGGTCGAGCCTGCGGGCGCGGGCGGCGGTGCTGGAGCACCTCGATCTGGCGTTGTGCGCTCTGGACGACGTGGTGTCGGCTGCTGCGACCGCGGAGGCGTTGCGGGGGCTGAGAAGCCGTCTTGCGTCGTGGAGTCCTCAGTAGAGCGTGCCGGCGGCAGAACGGGATGAGTGGCATGGATGTCGACCCGCGTTCGTTCACGGTCATCGTGCAGTCGCAGGACGGGCCGGTCGGGAGCTGTCGCGGGTTCCCGCGGATCGCGGCGGCCGGTCCGACGAGGCTCCTCGTCCACTCCGACCCGGAGAACCGGTGGGAGCGGGAACGCCTCGCCGACGAGGTCGTGCGGGAGCTCGACCGCACCGGCGGAAGCAGCGAGGACTGCGGCGGTCCCTGCGGGTTCGAGTGCTTCGCCGTGACCGAGCCCGGCGTCCGGCACCTGCTCGTGTTCGTGGCCGGTGCCGCGGCGCCCTCGCCGGACGCGGAGCGGTTCGTCGAGGCCTGGCTCGCCCGCGGCTGGGACGCGTTCGGGGTGTTCGAGAACGGCCTGAACCCCGATGCCGTGCTGCCCGCGGCGCTGCGCCACCAGCACGCGCCGAGCTGGGACGGCGACGTCCGGGAGGTCGCCGGCGAGCTGCTCGACGAGCTGCTGCTGGGCGGCGAGGAGCGGAAGGTCTTCCTCAGCTACTCGCACCAGGACGGGACCGACACGGCGATGCGGGTCGCGGACGTCCTCACGCACCTGGGGTTCGACGTGTTCCTGGACCGGTTCACGCTCACGCCGGGCGTCGACTTCCTGGAGCGGATCAACGACGAGCTGCTCGACAAGTCGATGGTCGTGGTGGTCGAGACCCCGGCGGCCGTGCAGTCACCGTGGGTGCGGCAGGAGGTGGCCACCGCGGCCGCGCGCAGGCTCGGCCTGGCCGCGGTGAACCTGAGCGGAACGTCCGGCGTGTCCGAGGTGGCCGAGCAGTCCCGGTGCCGTGTCGACGACGACAGCGCGATCGGCGCGTTCCTGCTCGGCCAGCACCGCGCCCAGCTGCGCCACCGCAAGGAGTCGCTGCTGGAGTCCGTCCGGTTGTCGCTGCTGCGCGCGGGGGTGCCGCCGGGTGACCTGACCCCGACCGCCGAGGGGTTCGTGGTCGACTCGGGCCCGCGCGGGTACGTGCTGACGGTCCGGCCGCGGCCGGCGGATCTGCACCGCTTCCGGCTGGCGCATGAACGTGCCGGCGGCCACGACGCGGTGGTGGTGCATCCCACGCCCGTGCGCGCGGATCGTCGTCGTGACGTCGAGTGGCTCTGCGTCGAGGCGGACGTCGTCGAAGTGGACGAAGGACTGTTCGACGCGACGGCTGACGACATCGCGGCGGGTCTGCTGTGAGGCGCGGGATGCGGCCCCGTCCGGTACGCGACGACTTCACCGTGCTGCTCGTGGCCGATCCGCCGCCGCAACGGCCGAGACCGGGCGGGGAGGGACCCGCGGGCCGGCAGGAGGCGCTCGTGTCGCTGGCGAGGGCGGTGTTCGCCGAGGGCGGCCGGATCGCCCTCCCCGCGGACGCGGGCGTCGCCGTCACGATGGCCACCGTCGCGCTCGAGTACGAGGGCCCGAGGATCGCCGAACGCAGGACCGAAGCCGGGCAGCAGCACCGCGTTCTGGTGGTGGAGACGGAACGACCACAGCGGGACGCTCGCGCGTTCCTGGCACCGTTCGCGGCTCGCGGCGTGGTCGAGTACCTCGATCCCGACGGCGATCCGGTCCTGCTCGGCCTCGGGGAACCGGAGCTGTTCGGCGAGGAGGGAATCCGGCAACCGGTCACGCCGGAATTGCTGCGCCTCGTCCGGCCGCGAGCCGTGGTCCTGATCAGCTCCTCGAACAGGAGCTTCCGGGACTTGGCGGTGCTGCGTGATTCCGGCGTGCCGGTGGTGGCGTTCGGCACCACCGCGCACGACCGCGGCACCGCCGCCGATCTGTCCGCTGTGGACGATCCGACCCGGGATCGGTGGGCGAGCCGGTGGAGTTCCGAACGGGAGAGCAGGACGGTGCCGTACGCGTTCCTGATGCAGGACCTCGTCGCGCGGCTGACCGACCGGCGTGGGCGGTGAGAGCTGGGTGGGTGTGAGCTGGGTGGGTGTGACGCACCCTCCCGCGCCCCGTCGCCCGGCCCTAGCGTCGGGATCATGAACGACGAACAGGTGATCGCGGACCAGCACGTGCGCTGGGTGTTCGGCTGGGACCGCCGCGAGGGCGACGAGCCGTTCGACTTCCGCCGCGTCTTCGGCGAGCTCTACGACTTCGGCTCCGACGACCTCCGCCTCTACGACGACTTCGACCCCGCCCAGCGGGTCGCGACGACGGCCGCCGGCTACGGCGCGATCTGGGAGCCCGCGTTCAGCGGCATGGTCTCCGCGCACCACGCCGTGGACGACGGCCCGCACGTCCTCGCCGGCGCCGGCCTGGCAGCGTCCACGCTGAGGTTCGTGGCCAGGATCGTGACCCCGGACGGCGTGACGGACATCCGCACCACGTCCTCGCTGGTGTGGCGCGGGACGGCGGACGGGTGGCGGATCGTCCGCGAGCACAACTCGACGAAGGTCCTGCCGGTCGGCGAGCTCGACGGCCGCTTCGGCTAGGAGCCTTCGGGGCTCACCCGCGCGCCGGACGCCGTCCAGCTGGCCAGGATGTCCATGGCCTGCCTCGACGGCGAGTCCGGCGCGGTGGTGTAGACGTACAGCATCGTGTCCGGGTCGCCGGGCAGCACGAACGACTCGTACTCGACGGTGAGGTCGCCGACCAGCGGGTGGCGCAGCCGCTTGGAGCCATAGGTGCGCTGGTGGACGCGGTGCTGCTCCCACCACCCGTCGAACTCGGGGCTGCGGTCGCGCAGCTCCGCCACGAGGGCGGTGGTGGCGGCGTCGGCGGGGTCCCTGCCGACTTCGAACCGCAGGCTCTCCACGGCGGCGCGGGCCTGGTCGTGCCAGTCGGCGAACAGCGAGCGCGCGTCCTCGTCGAGGAAGATCCAGCGCGCGTAGTTGCGTTCCTTCGGCGGGATCTTGTCGAAGTCGGCGAACAGCGCCTTCGCCATCCGGTTCGCCGCGAGCACGTCGGTGCGGCGCCCGAGGACCAGGGCCGGTTCGCCGTCGAGCGCGTCGATCAGCTGGTACAGGCCGGGCCGCACGCGCTGAACCCCGCGGGACCGGCGGGGTGCCGGGTTCGCGGGCAGGCCGATCAGGTCCCGCAGGTGGGTGCGTCCGGCCTCGTCCAGCTCGAGCGCGCGGCCGATCGCCTCGACGACCGCGTCGGACGGGTTGATGCGCCTGCCCTGCTCCAGGCGGGCGTAGTAGTCCGTGGACACGCCGGCGAGCAGCGCGACCTCCTCGCGGCGCAGGCCCTTGACCCGGCGAACCCTGCCGTCGGAGGGCAGGCCGGCCCTGGACGGGTCGACCTGGCCGCGGGCACGGCGGAGGAAGTCGGCGAGTTCGCGGTTGAGGCCGGCCATGTCGTCCATTGTCGTCCAGCGCGCGGGTTCCCGAGTGGACCTCCGAGTCCTAGGTTCGCGAGTCCGAGGTCGCGGAGGGCTCGACATGCGGCTCACCAAGCCCTTTTCCTGCAGCAGGCTGGGAGCCATGACCTTCCCAGCGGATCGCCCCACCACCTGGTTCGTCACCGGCACCTCCCGCGGCCTCGGCCTGGAGCTCGTCGAGCAGCTCCTGGAACGCGGTGACAACGTCGCCGCGACGACCCGCTCGACCGAACGCCTGCTCGCTTCCCTCGACGCCGACACCACCCGGCTGCTGCCGCTGGCCGTCGACCTCCGCGACGAAGCCGCTGTCGCGCAGGCGGTCCGGCAGACCACCGAGCGATTCGGCGGCCTCGACGTCGTCGTCAACAACGCCGGCTACGGCTTCCTCGCCGCCGTCGAGGAGACCTCCGGCCGCGACGTCCGCGACATGCTCGACGTGCAGGTCGTCGGCGTGTGGAACGTCCTGCGCGCCACCCTGCCGATCCTGCGCGAGCAGGGCGGCGGCCACGTCGTCAACGTGTCGTCCGTGCTCGGCCTGACCGCGGTCCCCGGCTGGGGCCTCTACTGCGCGGGCAAGTTCGCGCTGGAGGGCCTGACCGAGGCGCTGGCCGGCGAGGTCGCCGGCTTCGGCGTGAAGGTCACCCTCGTCGAACCCGGCTACTTCCGCACCGCGTTCCTCACCACCGACTCGCTCGCGCTGCCCGAGACCACCACCGACGCCTACCCGGCGATCCGCGAGATGGTCGAGAACCACCTGGCGCTGCAGGGCAAGCAGCTCGGCGACCCGGCCCGCGGTGCCCGGCTGATGATCGAACGGGTCGTGTCCGGCGAGGGCCCGCTGCGCCAGATCCTCGGCTCCGACTCCCACGCCTACGCCACGGCCAAGGTCCAGGCGCTGCAGGCGAACCTCGACGCCGCCGCGCCGACGGCGGCCGCGAGCGACTTCCCGGCCTGACCGCTCAGGCCCGGTCTGCCCGGGTGCGGCGCACCCAGGAAGCACACGGCCTGGTCCGTGCGCGTGCGGGTCCGCAGGATCGATCACATGAACGAACAGCAGACGCAGGAGAACGTCGACGTGGTCGGCATGTGGGTCACCGCGGACGGCCACATCCGCCAGGAGCTGCGGGCCGACGGCCGCTACGACGAGGCCAGGGGCACCCGCGCCAGCGCCTACACCGGCAGCTACACGGTGACCGGCGCGCACCTCGACTACGTCGACGACACCGGCTTCACCGCCACCGGTGACATCCGCGACGGGGTGCTCTACCACGAGCACCTGGTGCTCTACCGCGAGGCCGCCGGGTCCTGAACGGCCCAGCTGGCCAGCATCGGCAGCACCTGTGCGGTGGGCGAGCCGGGCTCGACGGTGTAGACGACCAGGCGTTGGTGCGGGGCCTGCGGGACCGTGACGGCCTCGATGTGGAACCGCAGGTCTCCCGCCACCGGGTGGGCGATCCGCTTCACCTGGGACGTCCGGTCCGCCACGCCCTGCTCGTCCCACCACCGCGCCACCTGCGGGTCCGCCGCCCTCAGCTCGGCGACGAGCTCGGCCAGCAGCCGGTCGCCGGGTTCGCGGCCGAGCTCCATGCGCAGCCCGCCGACGGCGGCCGCGGCGAAGTCCGGCCAGTTCGCGATGCGGTCGCGCACGTCCGGGTCGGTGAACAGGTACCGCGGGAACGAGGTGCCGACCGGCAGGTCGCGGCCGAGCACCTCGGTGAGCAGGGCGTTGCTCGCCAGCACCTCCGCGCGCCTGCCGAGCAGCAGCACGGGCAGGTGGTCGAGGTTGGTCATCACGCGCAGCAGGCCGGGTTCCGGGCGCTGGGGTGACGCCCACGAGCCGGCGGTCCGGCGGGAGGCGGGCGCGGCCAGGTCGCGCAGGTGCTCGTGCTCGACGTCGTTCAGGCGCAACGCCCTGGCGAGCGCGTCGACGACGTCGGCGGACACGCGGGACTGGCGGCCCTGCTCGAGCCGGCTGTAGTGGTCGGTGCTCAGCCCCGCCAGCAGCGCGGCCTCCTCCTTGCGCAGCCCCGGCACCCGGCGGCGGCCGGGGAACGCCTCGATGCCCGCCTCGGCCGGGGTGAGGCGGTCGCGGCAGGCGCGGAGGAACTCGCCCAGGGCGGCGCGGTCTCGGGTCACGGCACGAGCCTAAGCGGGGGAGCGCCGGACAACCTGGTCATGCCGTGCACAGGGTGAACGTGCACTGGTCGCCTCGACCGCGAACCGGTGTCGTGGAGACATGGCAACACACGCACTCATCACCGGCTCCACCTCCGGGATCGGCGCCGCCACCGCACGGGCACTGGCCGCCACCGGGGCCCGCCTGGTGGTCACCGGCCGCGACCGGGACCGGGGCACCGCGCTGGCCGGGGAGCTCGGCGCGGTCTTCCTCCCCTCGGAGCTCACCGCGCCACCTGCCGAACTGCGGGCGTTCGCCGCCCGCGCCCTCGACGCGCTCGACGGCCGCATCGACCTGCTCGTCAACAACGCCGCCGTCTGCCCGCCCGTCACCACTTCCGCGCTCACCGACGACGACCTGGACGCGACGCTCGCCGTCAACGTCCGGGCCCCGCACGTCCTGGTCGCCGCGACGGTGCCCGGCATGGTCGAGCGCGGCTCCGGCACCGTGATCACCATCGGGTCGTGGATGGCGTCGACCGGCACGCCGTTCGCCGCCCTCTACAGCGCGACGAAGGCGGCCGAGGAACAGCTGACCCGCAGCTGGGCGGCCGAGTTCGGGCCGCACGGCGTCCGCGTGGCCGGCATCGCGCCCGGCGTCACCCGCGACGGCGAGGCCGACGGCATCGCCGGGCGCATGGTCGCCGCGACGCCCGCCCGCCGTCCGGTCACCCCGGACGCCATCGCGCAGGCCGTCGTCTGGCTCGGGTCCCCCGCCGCGGAGTTCGTCCACGGCACCACCATCGCCGTCGACGGCGGCATGAGCACGACCCGTCTGGAGTGGAACTGATGCAGCAGTGGGTGCTTCCTCCCGACGCCACCTCCGCCGGCGCGCTGCGGCTGCGCGAGGTTCCGCTGCCCGAGCCCGGTCCGGGCGAGGTGCGCGTGCGGGTGCGCGCCGTCTCGATCAACGGCCGCGACCAGATGGTCCTGAGTGGACCGTTCGGCCGCATCCCCGGCCGTGAGCTCGTGCCGTTGTCGGACGTCGCGGGCGAGGTCGACGCGGTCGGCGACGGCGTCGAGCAGTTCGCCGTGGGGGAGTCGGTGACGAACTTGCACTGGCAGGACGCGCCGGTGCCCACCCCGCCCCTGGGTCTCGGCGCGCTGGACGCTCCCGGTGTGCTCGCCACGCACGTCGTCCTGCCGGTCAACCAGGTGGTGCGCGCTCCCGCCCACCTCGACCACGCCGAGTCCGCGACGCTGCCGGTCGCCGGCGTCACCGCCTGGAACGCCCTGTTCGGCGACCACCCGGTGCGGCCGGGGCAGAGGGTCGCGTCGCTCGGCACGGGCGGTGTCGCCGTGTACGCGATGCAGCTCGCCCGGGCCGCGGGCGCCGACTACTTCGGGGTCGTGCGCCGTTCCACGTCCGCACGACGACTGCGCGATCTCGGGGCGGTCGACGTGGTCGACAGCGCGGACGTCCCGCAGTGGGGCGCGAGGCTGCGGGAGGTGTCCGGCGGGGTCCACAAGCTCGTCGACACCGTCGGCACGGCCACGATCCCGGACGCGCTCACTTCGCTGGCGTGGCAGGGAGAAGTCGCCCTGGTCGGCCTGTTCACCCAGGAACCCGCGGCGCTCGACCCCATGCTGCTGTTCGGCTCGGGCGGTTCGCTGCGCGGCGTCGCGGTCGGCACCGCGGCACACCACCGGGACCTCGTCGCGTTCATGGAACGGCACGGCCTCCGCCCCGTCGTGGACAGCGTCCACCCGTTCAGCGAGGCTCCGGCGGCGTTCGAACACCACCGGCGCCCCGGTGTGGTGGGCAAGGTCGTGATCACCCTGCCGGGCTGATGCGCCTGCGCAGCACGAACACGAGGACGAGCAGAAGCGCGAGAACGACGCCGGAGAGGTTGACGAGCGGCCACGGCTCGTCGGGGCGGATCTGGCTGCTCAACACGGAGAAGTCCCATAGGCCGTGTGCCGCCATCGCTGCCACGAGGGCACCGGTGCTGCGGAGGACGAGGTAGAACACGAGACCGGTGGCGCTGGTGAGCACGACCTGGACCAGCGCCTTCGGTCCGGCGGTGATGATGTTCGTGCCGTGGGCCGCTCCGAAGAGGACGGTGGTCCAGAGACCGGTGCGGAACTCGCTGAAGCCGTTGCGGCGGAAGGCGAGGACGCCGATCCCGCGGAACAGCAGCTCCTCCCCGAAGCCGACCAGGAGCGTCGCGACGAGCAGCAGGAGTGCGAACGCCAGGCCGTTCGCCGCGAGTCCCGGGTAGTTGGTGATCACCGCGGTCGTGGCGAACAGCGCGATCGGGACCGCCACCAGCCAGCGCCGGACCGGCAGGCGGCTGACGAACAGCTCCTGCCAGGCGCCGAGGTAGCCCGCCACGCCCAGCGTGAGGGCGATCCCCAGCCCGACCGGCACCACGACGACGCGAACCAGGTAGTCGATCGACGTCGGTGCGCCGTACGCGACGTCCTGCCCGGACGTCAGCAGTGCGCTCACACCCTGCACGACGACCAGGTAGGCCACGACGAGCGCGATGAAGTGCCAGACCCGCAGACGCCGCGGGTGTGTGTCCGGTTGCCAGTCCATGAGCGGGGTTCCCTTCGTCGACGTCGCGTCCGCCGACGCACTAGTACAACGTACTAGCACAATGTACTAAGAAGCAATCGGGGACCGTCGCCCGAGGTAGGATCGGCGCGCCTCGTGGCCGACTTCCTCGCCCTCGGCGGCAGGTGTGGAACGCGGAAGGGGCGGAGCGGTGGACGGATCGCGGCGGCGGCAGATCGTGGACGCGGCGCGGGCGTTGCTGGCCGAGGACCCGGAGTCGACGCTCGCGGTCAGGGCCGTCGCCGAGCGCGCGGGCATCGGGGCGAGCACGCTGCGCCACTACTTCCCGACGCAGCAGGCGCTGCACGAGGCGATCTTCGCCGACGCCCTCGGCGACGCTCCGTCCGAGCTGCGGATCCACGACACGTCCGTCCCGGCCGAGACGCGGCTGCGGGAGTGCCTCGCGCAGCTGCTGCCGCCGCCCCAGCCGATGGGCAGGGCCGCCGCCGACCGGATGCTGACGGTGCTGAGCACGACCTTCGGTTCCGGCAGCACCGCCGAGGCCCGCAACACCTGGGGTGCCCACACGGTCAGGGCCCTCGACGCGATCGCCGGCTGGCTGCGCGTCCTGGCCGACCAGGGCGCCATCGCCGAGAACGGGCTGCCGCGGAGGGCGCGCTTCCTGCTGGCGGTCGTGGAGGGCATCGCCCTGTCCCGGATCGTGCCGGTGGCGCGGCCGACCGAGGACGAGGAGGTGGGCGTCCTCGACGACGCCCTGTCCGTCGTCTTCCGGGTGTGAGTTGGGTCTCGTCCTCGTGATCACTCTTGCGGCCGGGGCTCGCGAGCAAGATGATTGGCACTGCCAAATAAAGAACCGAGGGGGGATCCGGTGAGGATCAGAACCAGAGCCGGGGTCGTGTCGTGAGCACCGCTGCAGCCGCTGTGCTCGCCGTCGTTTTCCTGTGGCTCGGGCACGTGGTGGCCATCTCGTTCATCGAGGCGCCGCTGAAGTTCCGCGCTCCCGGCGTCACGGTCCCGATCGGGCTCGGTATCGGCCGACTGGTGTTCCGCGCGCTGAACATCGTCGAATCCGTGCTCGCGCTCGTGCTCGTCGTGCTTTTCGCGGTGGGGCCGGTGAGACCGGCGGTGGTGAACTCGGTGGGAATCGCCGTGCTCGCGCTGGTGGTGCAACTCGTCTTCGTGCGTCCGCGGCTGAGCCGCCGGACGAACCGGGTCGTGGCCGGTGAAGACCTGCCCCGTTCGCGAGGGCATCTCCTTTACGTTCTCTTCGAAATCGTCAAAGCGGCCGCGCTGATCGTCGGCGGGGTGCTGCTCATCTCGGGCGCGTAGGATCCGATTCCATGACGGACGTGCCGGGTTTTCCGCCGAACACCCAGCTGCTGGCCGCGCTGGCCCGGCTCGGCCAGGCCACGCGGATGGAAGCGGTGCGCAACGCCGGCCCGCACAACCTGAGCCCGTTGCAGGCCGACATCATCCACCTCTTCCGGCGCGGCGCGAAGGTGCTCCGCCAGAGCGACATCGTGACGGCGCTGGCCTCCACGGCGCCGACGATCTCCGACGCGGTGCGGGTGCTGCGGAAGAAAGGGCTGGTCGACGCCAGCGCGGACATGGCCGACGCCAGGGCGCGGGTGCTGACGCTGACGCCCGCGGGCGAGGAGGAGGCGGCCCGGCTGGGCGTCTTCTCGGAAAGCCTCGTCGAGGCGGTGGAGACCTTGTCCGAACAGGACCTGGCCGCGATTCTCCGCGTCGGCACGACGTTGATGGGGGAGCTGGAAAGCCGCAACCTCATCCCGACTTCGCGCATGTGCCCGACATGCCGGTTCTTCGTTCCCAACGCCCATCCGGGGGATGAAGCTCGTCCGTACCACTGCAATTTCGTGGACGCGGCTTTCGGTGATGCCGAAATCCGCGTGACGTGTCCCGACCACGAAGTGCGCGACTAGAGAAAAGTACTTCTGATCACATTGCGCGGTTCTTGCCGCCGTTTATAGTTGGCACTGCCAAGTAACAACAACCGGAAAGGAGAGGCAGTGGCCGGGAACTCGACCGAAGGTCCGTTAGACGGACCGGAAATCGTTGTCGCGTCCAGCTTCACCAGCACGCCCCTGATCGCTCTTCTCGAACACCTCGGCTCCGACCCCGGCTTCGCCAGGACGATCACCTCGGCGCCCTACGGCCAGGTCGTCGAGCAGCTGCTCGACCCCGCGAGCTCCTTCGTCCGCACCTCCGCCGGTCTGAACGTGGTCCTCACCCGGCCCGGCGACTGGCAGCGCGACGCGCTGACGCTGGTGGCCGACGCGGCGGCCGGTTTCGTCGCACGCCACGCCGGCCAGCTGCTGGTCTGCGTGTTCCCGGACGCACCGGGAGCGCCCGGTGACGACGCGGAGCTGATCAGCCGGCTGTCGGGCGTCGAGGGACTCGCCGTGGTGCGAGCGGCCGACTGGTTCCACGCCTACGGCGTCGCGGACCCGTTCGACGCCCACGCGGCGGCGCTCGCCGACGTGCCGTTCTCCGACGAGGCGTTCGCGGCCGTCGCGCTGGGACTGTCCCGGGTGGTCGCTTCCCTGCACGCCAAGCCGCGCAAGGTGATCGCCGTCGACTGCGACTACACCCTGTGGGGCGGCGCCTGCGGAGACCTCGACCCTGCCGAGCTCACGATCGACGACCGGTACCGGCGGGTCCAGCGGTTCCTGCGGGACCGCCACGACGCCGGGTTCGTGCTCGTGGTCTGCAGCCGCAACGACCCGGCGAGCGTGGACCGCGTGTTCGCCGAACGGGCGGACGACCTGCTGCTGACGCCCGAGCACTTCGCCGCCCGGCGGGTGAACTGGGACCCGAAGTGGCAGAACCTGACGTCGCTGGCCGCCGAGCTCAACCTCGGCGTGGACAGCTTCGTCCTCGTCGACGACGACGCGCTGACCTGCGCGCAGACCGCGGAGGCACTGCCGTCGACCGGGGTGGTCCACCTCCCCGACGACGCGGACGCGCTCGCCGTGCTGCTCAGGAGCACCGACTTCGACCGGTTCTTCACCACCGAGGCCGACCGCCTGCGCAACCAGAGCTACCGCGGCGAGGCGCTGCGGGCCGAGCAGGTCGCCACCGTCAGCAGCCCCGAGGAGCTGAACGCGAAGCTGGAGACCGTCGTCGAGGTGGTCCCGGCCGGGCAGGCGCACTGGCGGCGCATCGAACAGCTGGCCGCCAGGACCAACCAGTTCACCAGCGCGACGATGACGGCCGCCCAGGTCTCGGCGGCGCTGCGCGCCGGCGCACCGGGATGGGTCGTCTCGTTGCGGGACCGGTTCGGCGACTACGGGGTCGTGGGTGCCGTGGTGGCGGCGGAGATCGACGGCGACTGGCACGTGGACGCTCTGATGATGAGCTGCCGCGCGCTGAACCGCGGCGTCGCGGAGACGCTGCTGGACACCGCGGTGCGCGCGGGCGCCGACGCCGGCTTCCCACACACGCGCGTCCGCGTGCGGCCCACCGGCCGCAACGACCTCGCGATCGACTTCCTCACGCGCCGGGCCGCCGACGTCAGCGAGGAGACCGACGACCGGCTCGTGGTGCTCATCGACCCGGCCGGCGCAGAAGGGGCACGCTGATGACCGAGACCGATCCCACCGCACTCCTGGCGGCGGTGCGCCGACGCCACCGCGCCACGGCGGACCTCGCGGCACGCGTGCGCGGGTTCCTCGCGCTGGGCAAGGGAGTCGAGCACGTCGAGGTGCGGGTGGAGACCTCCGGGCGGCCGCGCGCGGTCGTGTGGGTCGCCCCGACCGCGAGCGGCCTCGGCACCTGCGCCCTGCCGGACGGCACCGTCGTCACCCACCTCAACCACTACGAGACGAACTACCTCTACCAGGAGATCTTCGTCGACGAGGTGTACCGGCCCGCGGGGCTGGAACTGCCGCCGGACGCCGTCGTGCTCGACATCGGCGCGAACATCGGCCTGTTCTCCCTCTGGACGGCGCGCTCGCTGCCGGACTGCCGGGTGGTCGCCTTCGAACCCGCGCCGGACGCCTACGCCGCGCTCGTCGCCAACGTCGAGGACCTCGGGCTCCCGGTGACGTGCCTGCCCTGGGCCGTCGGGGCCGAGTCGGGCCCCGCCACCATGACGGTCTACCCGGCCGCCTCGGTGTTCTCCAGCCTGCACGCCGATCCCGACACCGACCGGTCGGCGATGCGCGCCGCGATCGACGTCGCCGTCGACGGGGACGGCACGGACATCGCCGAGCAGGTCGCGGCCGACCGGGTGCGCGGCGCGATCGACGTGCCGGTCGAGGTCCGCCGCCTGTCCGACGCGTTCGACGAGCTCGCCCTCGGCCACGTCGACCTCGTCAAGCTGGACGCGGAGGGCGCGGAGCTGGACATCCTCGGCGCCCTGCGGCCCGAGCACCTGGCTCGGATCGGCAACGTGCTCGTGGAGGTGCACGCCACCAGCGACCGGCGCGCCCTCGTCGACCTGCTGGAGAACGCCGGGTTCACCTGCCGCCTGATCGACGTGCCCGCGTTGGAGGGCACCGGTTTCGTGAACCTGTACGCGTTCCGGCCGGCCGCGGCGCGCTCCGCGGAGCGGTTCGAGACCCGGCCGCCGGTCCCGCCGCTGACGGCCCGCGAGCGGCTGCGCCAGGCGCTCGCCAGCTTCCTCGGCGGCGCGGACGACATCGCGCTGGAGGTGCGCACCGGACCGGCTCCGGTGACCCCCGCCGCGCCGGCCGGGACGGTCGCACCGGACTCCGTGCCCGGACTCGCCGAGGCGTGGCACCACGCCGTGGGCACCGAACCCGTTGGTGCCGCCGACTTCTTCGAGCTCGGCGGCACCTCGATGGACGCCGTGCGCATGTTGTCGCGGTTGCGCCGCGACCACGGCTACGAGCTCAGGCTGGACGACTTCCTGAGCTCACCGACCGCGGCCACCCTGGCCGCGCTCTGCACCCCGAACACCTGAAACAGGAGGAACACCGTGGAATTCATCAGCTCCGACGACCTTCGTGAGATCCCGCCCCTGCCGCAGAAGTACCACGAGCACTTCACCGGCACGACCGCTCTGCGGGAGCTCACCGTGGGCGCTCCGCCCGACGAGGCCGGCGTGCTGCTCGTCCGGTTCGAGCCCGGCGCCCGCAACGCGTGGCACCGGCACACCGGCGGACAGCTGCTGTACGTCACCGAGGGGGAGGGGTACGTGCAGTCGCGCGGCCAGGAACCCGTCGTGGTGCGCGCGGGTGACGTCGTCGCCTGCCCGCCCGGCGAGGACCACTGGCACGGCGCGACGCCGGACGGCCCCGGCATGACCCACCTCGCCGTCACCTACGGGCAGATCGTGTGGCTGGAACCGCACGAGCAGGCCTGAGCCCTCGCGGAACAAGGAGAACGACCATGAACCCGCACGTGGCCTTCATCGGCCTCGGCACGATGGGGCGGCCGATGGCGAGCCGCCTGCTCGCCGCAGGCTGGCAGCTCGCCGTCCACGACAAGGACCCCGAGGCGGTGAAACCGCTGCTGGACGACGGAGCACACCCGGCCGGCTCGCCGGCGGACGCGGCCGAGGGCGCCTCGTTCATCATCACGATGCTGCCCAACGGCCAGCACGTCCTGGACGCCGTCACCGGCGAGCACGGAGCGCTGGCCGGCGCCTCACCGGGCACCGTCCTCATCGACATGAGCACGATCAACCCCTTGACGAGCCGGAACGTCGCCACCGCGGCACGGGCCAGGGGAGTGGAGGTGCTCGACGCCCCGGTCAGCGGGTCCAGCGCCGGTGCCGCCGACGGCACGCTGACCATCATGGCCGGCGGCGACGCCGGCGTGCTCGACCGGAGCAGGGACCTGCTGTCCGTGCTCGGCACGAAGATCGTCCACTGTGGAGGACCGGGGATGGGCTCCGCCGTCAAGCTCGCCAACCAGGTCATGGCGGCCGCCTCGATGGTCGCCGTGGCGGAGAGCTTCCGGCTGGCCCAGTCCCTGGGCGTCGACCCGCGGCTGCTCCACGAGGTGAGCACGGCCGGCTCCGGCGACAGCTGGTCGCTGCGCACCCGCCCGCCGGTGCCGGGCGTCGTGGCCACGAGTCCGGCGGACCACGGCTTCCGGCCCGGGTTCAAGGGCGACCTCATGCGCAAGGACCTGGACCTCGCGCTGAGCGCGGCCGCGAGCGCGGGCCTCGACCTGCCGCTGACCTCCGCGGTGCACGACCTCTACGCGGACCTGGCCGCCGCCGGCCTGGGGGACAGGGACTTCTCGGCCGTCATCGACGTGCTGCCCCGCCGCGCCGACGGCAGCTGATCCCGCACCGCACTCTTGACCCGAACACTTCGCGCACTAATAATTAGCGCGCGAACCAAACTGAGGAGATGACGATGGAGCTCGTACCCGGCAACACCCTGATCACCGCGACCCCCGAGGAGGGACGCGCGCTCGCGATCAAGCTCGCGCGGCTGGTCGTGAAGGCGACGCAACCGGACGCCGAGGTCCGCCAGCGCCTGCGCCAGGTCTACGCGGAGGACCACCACAGCCTGATCGCCATCGCCCAGGTGGTGGCGACGGAGTACGCGACCATCGCGGCGGCGAACAACCACTGGCGCTGAGGAACGGGCGGGGCATGGGTGAGACTGGAGGCATGAAGGTGCACCGCATGCCGGAACAGCCGTGCTTCGCGCTCTACAGCGCGGTGAACGCCATCACCCGTGCCTACCGCCCGCTCCTGCAGCCGCTCGACCTCACCTACACCCAGTACGTCGTGATGATGACGTTGTGGGAACAGGACGGCGTGGACCTGCGCACCCTCGCCGAGCGCACCCTGCTGGACCCGCCGACCCTGACCCCGGTGGTCAAGCGGTTGGAGGCCAAGGGGTTGCTCGACCGCAGGAGGGCGGACGACGACGAACGCCGTCTCGTCCTCACCGTCACCGAGGAGGGCAGGCGCCTTCAACGGGAGGCCGACGAGGTCCCGGAGAAGATGCTCTGCCAGGTGGGTCTCACGCCCGCGGACGAACGCAAGCTGCGCGCACTCTGCGGGCAGATCACCGACGCTCTCGCGGCGCACTGAGCCCGGTGGGCCGAGTCCAGGCCCGCAGCTCCGCCCCGCGGGGGTCGTCGACCACGCCGCCGTCCACGTCGAACCGCATGGTGGCGCAGCGGTCGGCGGTGTGGCGCGGCCAGCCGGGATCGCCGGTGCGGGCGAACCGGACCCAGCTGTCGTGGACCTGCGCCGCGAGCGACGCCGGCGGTTCGCCCTCACCGAGCAGCCGGTTCGGCCCGCGCAGAGCGGGCAAACCGGTCTGCCCGAACACGAACGGCAGCTCGACCGAGTGCGTGGCGCCGAGCTCACCGCCCAGTGCGGGAGACCGCCACGCGAACTCGTGGACGAAGGCCCGGCCGTGGGCGTCAGCCAGCGCACGGGTGCCCGCGCCGAACAGGGCGTCGCCCAGGACCGCGGACCGGATCTCCCCGTCGGTCGCGCCCGGCCGGTGCTCGCGGTAGGCGGCGACCAGCCGCGCGGGGTCGGGATGTGCCCGCTCCGCCAAGGCGTCGACGTCCGCGCCGGTCGAGCCGGCGTAGGTGCCGAACGGGACCAGGTAGAGGGTGCCCTCCTCGGTGTTCGTGCCGAGGAGCAGGTCGACGTCGGCGACGAGCGCGTCCGCCGGTTGCGCGTCCAGGACCAGGCTGAACGGGCTCAGCCCCACGAGCGGGTCGGTGTGTGTCGCGGTGCGCAGGTCGATGCCCGCGAGCAGGGACGCCGTCTCGACGAGGCGCTCGTCGGAGATCCCCGCGAAGCCGTCGACGGTCGGCTCGACGTTCAGGAGCTCGGCGGCGGCCCGTGTGACCCGGGACGCCTGCTCAGGTGAGAAGGCGCCGAGACCGTTTCCACTTTGGACGATCGCGCGCCGGAACAACCCGGTGGCCGCCGGGGTTGCCAGCAGTCCACTCACGACGGTCGCTCCCGCGGACTGGCCGAACACCGTGACGGTGCCGGGGTCGCCGCCGAACCGCGCGATGTTCTCCCGCACCCAGCGCAGCGCCGCGACCACGTCGAGCAGACCGCGGTTGGCCGGCGCGCCGGGGACGTCGAGGAACCCCGCGATGCCGAGGCGGTAGTTCACGGTCACCAGCACGACGCCGTCGCGCGCGAACGCCGACCCGTCGTACAGCGCGGACCGGCCCGACCCCGCGACGAAGCCGCCGCCGTGCACGAACACCATGACGGGCAGGCCGGTCGCCGTGGCGTCCGGGGTCCAGACGTTGACGGTGAGGTGGTCCTCGCCGCGGTGCCAGCCGTCGCCGAAGTAGGCGCGCAGGTCCATGGCGCCCAGCACGCGCGGCGCCTGCGGGGCGGTCGGCCCGAACCTCGTCGCGTCACGCACGCCCTGCCACGGCTCGTGTTCCGCGGGTGCGGCGAACCGGCCTGCGCCGACGGGCGGGGCGGCGTACGGGATGTCGAGGAAAGCGGTGACCCCGTCGCGGCTCACTCCTCTCACCGCACCTCGGGTGGTGTCGGCCTCCACCGGCTTCACCGCTCGCCGTACGGGGAGAAGGGCGCCCAGTCCTTGATGGCGAACGCGTCCGCGTCGCGGATGACCTCCACGGCTCCGCCACCGGGGAAGTGGGCGGGGAACACCAGTGTGCGGGTGTCGGCGGCCTCGCCCAGCACCCGGCGGCGGGTGGCGCGCGACTCGGCGGGGTCCTCGCAGAAGCAGCTGTTGGCGTCCGGTTCGAGGACCTGCACCGGGGCGTGCACCATGTCGCCCACGAACACCGCGCGGTCGGTGCCGGACGCGAGCGTCAGGACGCTGGAGCCGGGCGTGTGGCCGGGAGCGGGTTCGAGGCGCAGGTTGGCGTCGATCCGGTGGCCGTGCTCCCACAGGTGCGTCAGGCCCGCCTGGTGGACGGGGGCGACGCTGTCCTCGAAGACGTTCTGGTTGCCGCGGCCGAGCACCGGCGCCCTGCCGTTCGCGGGGTTCCAGAAGTCGAAGTCGTCCTTGGGCATCAGGTAGGTGGCGTTGGGGAACGTCGGCACCCAGCCGCGGCCGTCGAGGCGCGTGTTCCAGCCGACGTGGTCGACGTGCAGGTGGGTGTTGACGACGACGTCGACGTCCTCGGGCCGCACGCCGGCGCGGGCGAGGTTGCCGAGGAAGTCCGTGTCGAGGTGGCTCCAGATGGGCGTGTAGGGGCGTTCCTTGTGGTTGCCGACGCCGGTGTCGACGAGGATGGTCCTGCCCTCGCTGCGCAGGAGCCAGGTCTGGATGGCCGCGCGCACCGCGCCCGTGGCGGGGTCGAGGAACTCCGGCGCCACCCAGTCCGCGTCCCAGGCCTGCCGCGAGGACTCGGGGAAGAAGACCTCGGGGGTCATCTCCACCGTGCCGCAGTACTCCCACACGCGGGTGACGGAGACGTCACCCAGTTCGATCGTGTCCATGCCGCCGATGCTCGTGACCACCGGCGGTGGCCGGCCAGATCCGCTCATGCCTACCACTGGCGTGGTCAGGCTCGCGGTGTCCGTCGCGCGGATACTGGCGGTCATGAGCGGACAGGGACAGCTCGCCGAGTACCTCCAGGCCTGCCGGGCGCGCCTGCGACCGGACCAGGTCGGCCTGCCGACCTACGGCGAGCGGCGCAGAGTCCCCGGCCTGCGCCGCGAGGAGGTGGCGGGCCTGGCCGGCGTCAGCGCCTCCTACTACGTCCGGCTGGAACAGGGCCAGGCCCAGCACGCCTCCCAGGAGGTCGTCGCCGCGCTGGCCCGCGCCCTCCAGCTCAACCCGGACGAACACGCCCACCTGCGCGAGCTGGCCCAGCCCCGCCGCCACCGCGCCGCCCCGAAACCCCCGGCCGAACGCGTCTCCGCCGACACCGCCGACCTCCTCGCCTCCCTGGCCCACCTGCCCGCGATCCTGCTGGGCAGGCGGGGCGACGTGCTGGCGTGGAACCCGCTGGGCCACGCGTTCTTCGCCGGACACCTCGACTTCACCGCCCCCCGCCGCCCGGCCGACCGCCCGAACATGCCGCGGCTCGTCTTCCTCGACACCCACACGCGGGCCCTGTACCGGAACTGGACCCTCAAGGCCCGCGCCGTCGTCGGCAACCTCCGCCTCACCGCCGGCCGGTACCCGGAGGACCGCGAGCTGAGCGCGCTGGTCGGCGAGCTGGCGACCAGGAGCCCGGAGTTCGCGACGATGTGGGCCGACCACCGGGTGCGCACCTGCGACAGCACCACCTACCAGATGCACCACCCGGTGGCCGGGGAGGTGGAGGTGAAGCAGCAGACGCTGCGCATCCCGCACGCTCCGGACCAGACGCTGACGGTCGTGACGACGCAGCCGGGGTCGGCGGGGGCGGCGGCGTTGACATTGCTCGGACAGGCGGTGGGCGAGTCGGGGGTGGCAGCGGAGAGCGTCTCGCCGGTTCGGTGACGTCGAGGCCGGCCTCACGGTGCTCCCGGTCCCTGGTGCGATGATCGCCGAAACGGCGGGCACCGGGGGAGGCGGCACGATGGGCGAGCGCGCGCAGGCGGTTCGGCGGGGCTGGTGGGCGGCGGTGCTGGTCGCGTCGGTGTTCCTGGTCGCGCTCAACCTGCGGCCCGCGCTGACCTCGGTCGGGCCGTTGCTGCCGCGCATCGGGGACGAAGCTGGGCTCAGTGAGGGCGCGCAGGGGCTGCTGGGCGCGTTGCCGTTGCTGGCGTTCGCGGTGGTCTCGCCGTTGGTGCAGCACCCGGCGCGGCGGTTCGGGGTCGAGCGGTCGCTGCTGGCCGCGCTCGTGGTGCTGGCGATCGGCGTGGTGGTGCGGTCGGGTGCCGGGGACGCCGGGCTGTGGATCGGCACGGCCGTCGCGGGCAGTGCCATCGCCGTCGGGAACGTGCTGGTGCCTACCGTCGTCAAGCGGGACTACCGCGACCACGTGTCGATGGCGACCGGCGTCTACTCCGCGTGCATCACCGTCGGCGCGTCGGTCGCGTCCGCGGTGGCGGTGCCGCTGGCGGACGGCGCGGGGTGGCGCGGGGCGCTGGCGTTCTGGGCGGTTCCCGCTCTGGTGGTGGCCGTGCTGTGGTTGCCGCGGGCCTGGACCGGCGGACCGGTCGCCGAGCCCGCGGTGGAGGGCCAGGCGGCGGTCAGCGTGTGGCGGCGGCCGGCGGCGTGGCTGGTGACGGCGTTCATGGGGCTCCAGTCCACGACGTTCTACGTCATGGTCACCTGGCTGCCCACCGTCGAGATCTCGCGGGGCGTGCCGGCCGCGCAGGCCGGGGTCCACCTGTTCGTCTACCAGCTGGTCGGCGTCGGGTCGGGCCTCGTGATCCCGCGCCTGATGCGCCGCGGCGACGACGTGGTCGCCGCCGCGGTCACCGCCAGCGTCCCGATGGTCGCCGGCGTGGCCGGGCTCGTGCTCGTGCCGGCGTGGAGCATCGTGTGGGCGGTCGTCGCCGGGCTCGGGTCGGGCGCGTCGCTGGTCGTGGCGCTCTCGCTGATCAGCCTGCGCGGCCGCGGCCAGCACGGGACGACGCAGCTGTCCGGCATGGCCCAGTCGCTCGGCTACCTGCTCGCCGCGCTCGGGCCGGTCGTCGCCGGACTGCTCGCCGAGCGCACCGGCACGTGGACGGCGTCGCTGCTCGTCGTGGGCGTGCTCGCCGTCGCCCAGGTCGCCGTGGCGGTCGCGGCGGGACGGCCGCGGTCCACTGTGGAACCGTCATGAGGCCTTCCGGCACTAGGCTGCTCGGTATGAGCAGGAAAGTGTTCGTCGGGCTCGGAGTCGTGCTGATCCTCCTCGGCGGCCTGTGGACCGCGCAGGGGCTGGGGTACGTCGGCGGCAGCTTCATGACCGGCCAGCAGCTGTGGACGACGATCGGGCTGATCTGCGTCTGCGCCGGCGTTCTGCTGCTGGTCCCGTGGCCCAAGCGCAGGTGACCTCCGTCAGGCGGGGGTGGTGCCGCGCACCGGGACCGCGTCGTCCAGGCACCAGTCCAGGACGCCGGGCCACGGGCCGTAGCCGTCGCCGGGGGTGATGTGCCCGGCGCCGTCGAGGAAGTCGACCTCGATGCCGAGCTCGGCGCCCCACGCGGACGCCTCGACGGGCGTGTACGGGTCGGTGGTCGAGACGACCGCCCTCGTCGACTTGGTCGAGGCGGCGGCGATCCGCTTGGGGTCGAGGTCGCGCGGGGAGAACTCCTCGTTGCGGTTCTCCGCCGTGAACGCCTGGTCGCCGAGCGGCGACACCAGCAGGACCCGGTGCACGCGCAGCTCCTCCGGCAACGACTGCGACGCGCGCAGCCACATGGCGGTGCCGAGCGAGTGGGCCACCACGACCCGTTCCCGGTCGCCGAGCTG
>NZ_DASVFL010000103.1:0-13363 GCF_036380075.1 Lentzea sp.
AGGTTGTCGGGCACCTGGACGAAGTACAGGTCGAAGGCGTGCCGGTAGCGGCGGCGGAACTCCTCGAAGAAGTCGACGTCCTTGCCGCACAGCGTCAGGTACTGCACCAGGTCGATCTCGCTCGCACGCGCCCGTCCGTGCTCGATGTTGGAGACCTTGCTGGGGTCCCAGCCGAGCTGGACGGCGAGCGCGCGGCCGGTGAGTCCCGTGCCGGACTCGCGCAGCCGGCGCAGCTCGTCGCCCAGGTCTCTGCTGTACGCGGTGGAGATGGTCATTCCGCCGACGCTAGGGCTTGAAGTCAGTCCCAGAAGGGGCTCGTTCGGGTGAAAACTAGGTCCACACCGGTTCGTCCACTTCGGACACCTTCCCGTCCGCCCTGAAGTGCAGGAAGCGGTCGAACGACTTCGCGAACCACCGGTCGTGCGTGACGGCGACGACCGTGCCCTGGAAGTCGTTCAGGGCGTTCTGCAACGCCTCCGCCGAGGCGAGGTCGAGGTTGTCCGTCGGTTCGTCGAGGAGCAGCAGCGTCGCCCCGGACAGCTCCAGCAGCAAGATCTGGAAGCGGGCCTGCTGGCCGCCGGAGAGGTTCTCGAACCGCTGGTCGCCCGCCTTGTCGAGGCCGTAGCGGCTGAGCACGGACATCGCGGCGCCGCGGTCCTTGCCCGTCCGCTGGCCGTCGCCGTGCCAGAGGATGTCGACGAGCGTGCGGCCGAGCCACTCCGGGTGCTCGTGCGTCTGCGCGAACAAGCCGGGTACTACGCGCGCGCCGAGCTTCCACGCGCCCGTGGTCCGCACGGTGTCGCCGCCGAGCAGCCGCAGGAAGTGGCTCTTGCCCGAACCGTTGGAGCCGAGCACCGCGACCCGGTCGCCGAAGAAGATCTCCTGCGAGAACGGCTTCATCAGCCCCGTGAGTTCGAGTTGCTCGCACGTGATCGCGCGTACGCCCGTGCGTCCGCCTTTGAGGCGAGGGGTGACCTTCTCGTCGGAGGGGATCTCCGGAGGAGGGCCGGCGTCCTCGTACCGTTGGAGGCGCGCGGCCATCACGCGGTACTTCTGCGCCATGACCTCGGACGACTTGGCCTGCTGCTGGAGGGTGCGCACGAGCTCCTTGAGGCGTTCGTGCTCCTCGTTCCAGCGGCGGTGGTCTTCCAGGAGCTTCTCGATGCGTTTGGCGCGGGCGGCGTGCCAGGTCCCGAACGAACCGGGGTGCGTCCAGGCGGAGTGCGCCTCGACGGTGACGACGTGCGTGGCGGCGGTGGCCAGCAGTTCGCGGTCGTGGCTGACGACGAGCACGGCCTTGTCGGTGGCTTTCAGCCGGTCTTCGAGCCAGCGCTTGCCGGGGACGTCGAGGTAGTTGTCGGGCTCGTCGAGCAGCAGGACCTGCTCCTGGCCGCGCAGCAGCGTCTCCAGGACCAGCCGCTTCTGCTCGCCCCCGGAGAGCGTGCGGACCTCGCGGAACCGTGCGTGGTCGTACGACAGGCCCAGCGCGGCGACCGTGACGGTGTCCCAGAGCACCTCGACGTCGTAGCCGCCGGCCTCGCCGTAGCCGGTCAGGGCGTTGGCGTAGCGCATCTGGGCGGCTTCGTCGTCGACGTCCATCAACGCCAGCTCGGCGTCGTCCAGCTCCCGCGCGGCGGCCCGCAACGCCGGTGGCGCCACGGACAGCAGCAGGTCGCGCACGAGTGAGTCGTCCCTGACCGAACCGATGAACTGCGGCATCACCGCCAGCCCGCCCTGCACGTGCACGCTGCCCTGCTTGGGCGCGAGCTCGCCCGAGAGGATCCGTTGCAACGTCGTCTTGCCCACGCCGTTCGCCCCGACGAGCGCGACCACGGTCCCGCCGCCCACCTTGAACGAGACGTCGCGGAACAGCTCCCGGCCGTCCGGCAGCGCGTACGCGAGCCCGTTCGCTTCGAGATAACCCACACCGGAGATGCTCGGGGTCCCCGGTGCCGAAAGCCAGTGAGTTTCGGATCTACCTCAGCCGCAGCGGGTACTTCCGGAACACCAGCACCGCCGCCGTGACCAGCAGGCACTGGAACGCGGCGCCGAACGCCCCGATCACCGTCAGCAGCACCGTGAGGCCGCCGAACACGAGCAGGAGGGAGTAGAACAGCCAGGGCCGCACCTGGCGGTTCATGGTGCGGGCGAGTCGCGGTTCGTCCGCCAACAACCGCTGCTCGATCTCCTCGAGCGAGCGGCGCTCGGCTTCACTCAGCATGGGGGCCTCCGGGGGACGTCGGGGGGACGTCGGGACGTCATCATTCCCACTCGTCACCAGTGGATACTCGAACGTCGCCGGAGTCAAACCCTCGACAGTGCGACCAATCGGCTGACAGCTCGCAGATACTTCTTCCGGTAGCCGCCGTTGAGCATCTCGTCGGTGAACAGCTCCGACAGCGGCCGGCCCGACACGGCGACCGGGACGTCGCGGTCGTAGAGGCGGTCGCCGAACGCCACGAGCCGCAGTCCGACGTTCTGGTCGGGCGCCGGTTTGACGTCCCGCAGGTGCACCGCGGTGACGCCGTCGAGCAGCCGGCCGTACTTCGACGGGTGGATGCGGGCCAGCGCCGCGCAGAGCTCGTCGAAGTCGTCGATGGTCGAGCCCTGGGTGTTCGCGGCCCTGGTCTCCAGGTCGGCGCCGGACAGCGGCGGCGGGGCGTCGGGCAGGCCGCGGTGGCGGTAGTCGGGGCCGTCGACGCGCACGACGTCGAACTTCGAGGACATCGACTGGATCTCGCGGAGGAAGTCGGCGGCGGCGAACCGGCCCTCGCCGAGCTTGTCCGGCAGCGTGTTGGAGGTGGCGGCGACGTGCACGCCCTGGGCGGTCAGCTCCTTGATCAGGCGCGTGACCAGCATGGTGTCGCCGGGGTCGTCGAGCTCGAACTCGTCGATGGCGAGCAGCTTGTGGCCGCTCAGCCGCTTCACTGCCTCGGGGAAGGTCAGCACGCCGACGAGGTTCGTCAGCTCGACGAACGTGCCGTACGCCTTCGGGCCCGGCACGGCGTGCCAGAGGCTCGCGAGCAGGTGGGTCTTGCCGACGCCGAACCCGCCGTCGAGGTAGAGGCCGAGCTTGCCCTCGTCGTCGGCCCTCCCGCCGAACAGCGACCACTTCTTGCGCTTGACGCTCACGCGCGCGGCGAACAGGCGGCCGGCCTCGACCGCGGCGGCCTGGCTGGGCTCGTCCGGGTTCGGGAGGTAGGTGTCGAAGCTGACGGTGTCGAACCTCGGCGGCGGGACCAGGCCCTCGATCAGCTCGTCGGCGTCGATCTGGGGGTCCCGGTCGGACAAGCGCATGCCCGCACCCTATCGGCGTGGTGGGATGGGTCCGTGCAGATGTTGTGGCCCTCACCGGGCGTTGAGATGACCGACACAGACCTGGCGGCGCTCTACGACTACGAGTCGGGCGTCACGGCGAACTTCGTGTCCAGCGTGGACGGATCGGTGTCGGTCGAGGGGCGTTCGGAGGGTCTCGGCTCCCCTGCCGACAAGTTGATCTACTCGCTCGGGCGCGAGCTGGCCGACGTGGTGCTGGTGGGGGCCGGGACGGTGATCGCCGAGGGCTACCGGGGCGCGCGGCGGGAACGGCCGCTGCCGATCGCCGTGGTGACCGCGCGGGGGTCGCTGACGCCGGACCTGCCGCTGTTCACCGACACCGCGGTGCCGCCGATCGTGATCACCTGCGCGTCGGCCTCGCTGCCCGCGCTGCCCGCCGAGGTGATCGTCGCCGGTGACTCCGAAGTGGATCTTCCGCTGGCGGTGTCGGAGCTGGCGGCGCGCGGGTTGCACAAGGTGAACCTGGAGGGCGGGCCGGGGTTGTTCGGGGCCATGGTCGCAGCCGGCCTGGTCGACGGGCTGAACCTGACCCTGGCGCCGCTGCTCGCGGTGGGAGAGGCCTCGCGGATCGCGACCGGGCCCGTGGTGCCGCCCGTGGATCTTTCGCTGGCGTCGGTGCTGCGGGAGGACGACGTGCTGTTGTTGCGCTATCGGCGGCGGAATTCCAGCTGAACAGGCAGGATGTCGGCGTGGACCTCCCGCTGACACCGCCGCTGCAGCCGATGCTCGCCACCGCGGTGGACGGCATCCCGGACGACGCGAACCTGTTCTTCGAGCCGAAGTGGGACGGGTTCCGGTGCGTGGTGTTCCGCGCCGGTGACGAGGTCCTGCTCCAGTCGCGCAGCGGCAAGCCGCTCAACCGGTACTTCCCCGAGGTCGTCGCGTCGATGCTCGACGTGCTGCCCGACCGCGTGGTCGTCGACGGCGAACTGGTCGTGGCGAAGAACGACGAGCTGGACTTCGACGCGTTGTCCGAGCGCATCCACCCGGCGGCCTCGCGGGTGACGATGCTGGCGGAGTCGACGCCGGCCACGTTCGTCGCGTTCGACCTGCTCGCGCTGGGCTCCGAGGTGCTCCTGGAGTCCCCGACCGTCGCGCGGCGCGAGGCGTTGCTGGCGCTGCCCGGTCTCAACATCACGCCCGCGACGACGTCGGTGGAGACGGCCCGGCAGTGGTTCACGCTGTTCGAGGGCGCGGGGCTCGACGGCGTGATGGGCAAGCCGTCGGACGGCCCGTACACGCCGGGCAAGCGGTCGATGATCAAGGTGAAGCACGCGCGGACCGCCGACGTGGTGCTGGCGGGCCTGCGCTGGCACAAGGACACCGAACCCGGCACGGCCGTCGGGTCGTTGCTGCTCGGCGTGTACGACTCGGCCGACGTGCTGCACCACATCGGGGTCTGCGGGTCGTTCAAGGCGGCCGAACGGCGTGCGCTGGCCGAGGAGCTGTCTCCGTTGATCACGGACGCCGACGACCACCCGTGGGCCCAGCCCGTCGAGGGTCAGAGGATTCCGGGCGAGATCAACCGGTGGCGCGGCAAGCAGGCCGAGTACGTGGCGTTGCGGCCGGAGCGGGTGCTGGAGATCCACTACACGCAGACCGAGGGTGACGCGCCGGTGCGGTTGCGGCACAACGGCCAGTTCGCGCGGTGGCGCCCGGACCGCGAACCGCTGTCGTGCCGCTACGACCAGCTGGAGATTCCGGCCCGCTACGACGTGGCGTCGGTGCTCAAGGGCGAGCTGCGGGCGCGTTAGGCCTCGGGTTTCGCCGATCTCGTCGCACCGACCGACGCGATCACGACGCAGCAGATCGCGACCCACTGGACCGGGGCGAGGAACTCCCCGAGCAGCAGGAGACCCGCCACCGCGGCCACCGCCGGTTCGAGTGACATGAGGATGCCGAACACGCGTGCGGGCATGCGCCGCAACGCTTCCAGCTCCAGCGAGTACGGCAGCACCGACGACATCAGGCCGACCACGACCGCGGCGGCCAGCACCACCGGGTCGAGCAGCGCCGTGCCGGCCGACGTGACGCCGAAGGGCAGTGCGATCACCGCGCCCACCGCCATCGCGAGCGCCAGGCCCTTGCCGTCGCTGGTGGTGCTGCCGAGCTTGGCCGTGACGAGGATGTACGCCGCCCACAACGCGCCCGCGGCGAGCGCGAAGAGCACGCCCGTCCACAACAGACCGCCCTCGACCCGTGTGAGCAGCACCACTCCGGCGCCCGCCAGCAGCACCCACAGGCCGTCGAGCCAGCGCCGTGAGCCCGCGACCGCCACCGCCAGCGGGCCGAGAAACTCGATCGTGACGGCCGCGCCGAGCGGGATGCGTTCGATGGCGGAGTAGAAGCAGAGGTTCATCGCCGCGAGCACCACGCCATAGGTCAGGACGACGGTGAGCGTGCGGCGGTCGAGCTTGAGGGACGGGCGCCAGATCGCCAGCAGCACGACCGCGGCCACGAGCAGGCGCAACGTGACGATGCCGATCGCGCCCGCCGTCGAGAACAGCTGCTTCGCGACGGCCGCGCCGACCTGGACGCTGACGATGCCGAGGAGCACGAGCGCCGTCGGCGGGATGCCGCCCAGGAGCCTGGCGACGGGGAGCCGATCAGCGTGGGACATTGCTCCATCCTGACTCACCACGCGTTTACCTTGCTCGTGCGAGGCTTCAGTTCCCGGATCGTGAACGAGAGTGAGGACATCTGTGCGTCGCGCCGCCCTGGCCCTGCTGGCAGTGAGCGTGCTGGCCGCGTGCAGCGCCGGACCCTCGACCCGCCCGGTGATCGCCGTCAGGGGCGAGGACGGCGGTCAGGCCGACCAGAGCACGCTCGCGGGGCCTCAGCCCGTGCCACCGCTGGACGAGTACAAGAAGGACTCGCTGGCGTGGGCGCCGTGCAATGAGCAGATGAAGGACCGCCTCGGCGCCGACGCCCCGCAGGGCGACTTCTCGTACGAGTGCGCGCGGATGACCGCCGTGCTCGACCCGCCGGGTCGTCCGGGACGCGGGACGATCGGCATCGCGCTGATGCGCGTCGGCACGGGCACGAGCCCGCTGGTCGTCGTGAGCGACCCCGGCGGCGAGCCCGGCACGGTGAAGGCGGCGCGGCTCGCGGCCACGTTGCCGAAGGAGATCCTCAGCACGTACACGCTCATCGGCGTGGACCGGCGCGGCACGGGCCGTTCGGATGGCTTGTCGTGCGTGCCGCAGCCGACGCGCGCGCAGCTCGTCGAGTACGACCCCGTGTCGACCGAGCAGTCGAACCTGGTCGTCGCCGCGGGTGAGGCGTCGCAGGAGTGCGTGCTCGACCTCGAAGGCCGGCTGACGGCGTTCGACTCGTGGCGTGCCTCCGCCGACCTCGAACGGCTCCGCGACTACCTGGGCGTCGACCGCCTGAACGCGATCGGCCTGGGCGAGGGCTCGCGCGTCATCACGACCTACGCCCAGCGCTACCCGAACCGCATCGGCCGCACGGTGCTGGACGGCGCACCGGACCCGACGTTGGACCAGGTCGGCGTCCTGGAGTCCCGCGCGGTGGCGGCCGAGGCGACGCTCGACGCGTTCGCCCGCGACTGCAAGATCCGCAACTGCGCCCTGACCAGCCCGCGCGAGGACGTGCAGGCCCTGCTGACCCAGCTGCGCACGACCCGCGTCCGCGGCGAGTACGTCGACCTCACCCCCGGCTCGGCCCTGAACGCCGTGGCCGCGGGCCTCGCCGACCGCTCCCGCTGGCCCGCCCTGACCGACGCCCTGGTGAAGGCGCGCGGCGGCGACGGCAGCGGCCTGTTCGCGATGCTCGACCCGATCGTGAACGACCTGGACGAGAACCCGCCGCGCTTCGACGCGGGCCTGGTGATCGGCTGCAACGACACCGCCACCCGCATCCCGCCCGACCGGGTGAAGGCGCTGAGCACGGACTGGCAGACCAAGTACGCGATGTTCGGCGCCCTGTTCGCCCGCCAGCTGCTGCACTGCAACCCGTTCCCGCCGCCCAAGGCGGAGAAGCTGGACGCGCTGAAGAGCGCGCCGCCGATCGTCGTCCTGAGCACGGCCAACGACCCGCTGACGCCCGCGCCCGGCACCGAGCACACGGCGCAGCGGCTGCCGGGGTCGGCGCTGATCGGGTGGCAGGGGTCCGGCCACGGGGCGCTCGGGTTGTCCGGGTGTGCGACCACGGCGGTGCGGGACTACCTGGTGGACGCGAAGGTGCCGTCGAACGGGACCGTCTGCCCACCCTGATCCCGGACACAGCGAAGGGAGCCTCCCGCGCGAACCACAACGCGGAAGGCTCCCTCGCCGAATCTTCGTGTCAGCAGCTGGAACAGCAGCCGCAGCCGGGACCCGTGCACCCGGAACAGCACCCACACGTACCCATCAGGGCCTCCCGTACTCCAAGCCGGACCTGCGCGGGACCTCCGCGCATCCCACGGTCCGCCCCGCTACCAGCCCTGGGAAGCCCCCTCACCCGAACGCGTGGCCACACCCACCGTTGGCGTCGCGGCCCGTGACGGAGCTAGGCCCCCAGGTCCTCCAGAGCCTTCTGCGCTGCCTCCAACTCGGCGCGCAGCTGCTCCACCCGGGCCAGCTGCTGGGCACGCGCCGCGTTCAGGACGCCCTCGACGATCTCGGCGACCTCGGGCGTGAGCAGCTTCGCCGCCTGGGCCACCGCGGCCGGCGGGACCGGCGTCGGGCGGACCGTCTTGCGGGTGCCCTGCATGACCTCGACGACCCACTCGCCCTCGCCCACCGACACGAGCGTGACGGTGACCTCGGGGGTCGCGTTCTTCGCCGCGGGCTTGCGGGCGGGCTTCGGAGCGGGAGCCTGCTCCGCGGGTGCCGCGGCGGGCTTCGGCTTGGGGGCCGCGGGCTTCACCGGCGCCTCCGGGACGTAGGGGTGGATGATCTCAGTCTCCCGCGCCGGCTCCGGCGGCGCAGGAGGAGGGGTCGCCGGCTTCTTGCGCGGCGGCGGCTTCTCCAGCGTCAGCTCGGCCGGGGAGAAGGACATCTCGTCCTTCGAGCCCGTGGGCCGGACCTGGATGAAATCGCCCTCCGGAGGATCGGTGACCGCCAGCAGCTTCGCCGACCGCCCCTCCTCCATGCCCACCGCCGCCGCCGTGAACCACACCAGCGGCTGGGTGCCTCCGTCCAGCTGCGAGCGCAGGCTGTCGACGTCCTCCGCCGACAACCCGCTCTTCTTCGCCATCGCGCTGCCTCCCCACCGTTCGAACACCTGTGCCCCAGCATGCCCTACCCCTCTGACATTTCGGGGCACCGGGTGGGGATCAAGATCATCACGACTGGCCGTCGCCGTGGTAGGACAGGAGGAACTCGACTTCGAGCGGGGCCCGATGCGCCGAACGCTGATCGCACTCACCGCTGCCGCAACGCTGTCCGGCTGCACCTCCGAACCCCCAGCAACGCCAAGGGGTGCGCTGAGCAGCGCGCTCCTCGCGGACGAGTGGGACAGGAAGCTCGACGCCGCAACGCAAACGCCACACCCCTGCGGCCCCACGACCGCCCGCACCACGGACTGCGCCGACTGGCTCACCGCCCAGACCGACGTGGTGTCCGCCCTGGGCGCGGCACTCAGGGCACGCGAGGACTCGCGCCGTTACTCCAGCACCCTGGCCGGCGTCGTGAAGGTGTTCCAGTCGCGCGAGGCGTTCGAGGAGTGCGGCACCGACGAGGAGTGCTGGCGCCACGCCCAGCAGATCACCGCGGGCACCCAGGCCGTCAGGACGACGCTCGGAGCCGACGAGAGCCGCTGACTCAGGCTTCCTCGTCCCCCCGCAACCGGTACTCGCAGCCGTACTCGACGGCGTACGACAGGTCGTAGACGTGCACGATCTTGGGACCGCCGTGCAGGTGCACATACGTCACGGTCTGCTTCGGGTCGTCCGGCGTGGACGGCAACGAGTCGACTCGGCCGTCGAGGGGACCGCCGACGTACCGCACCACGTAAGGCTGGGACATCACGACCTCCTCTCGCGTTCCTCCCATCCTACGAGGTCACTCAGAGGATTCGTCACGAATACAGCCGGTTGGCCCACCCACCGGACAGCCGGTTCACCGAGCCCGGTGCGGCAGACGCCCGTCACTCCTGCCTGCGGGCCCGCGAAGGCTGCACCCGCAACGGCTCGCCCGGCATCTTCGGGTAGTCCGGCGGATAAGGCATCTCCCCGCGGGAATCGGCCGCGTACCACTCCAGCAACGTCTCGATCCCGAACGCCTCCGAGTCCAGCGCCGCGTGCGGATCCCCTCGTTCGGCCAGATAAGCCGGAACCGTCAGCACGTCGAAGTCGTCGGGGTCCACAGTGGACAGTTCGTCCCAGGTCACCGGAGTCGACACGGTGGCGCGCGGCGTCCCGCGCACCGACCAGGCGGAGGCGATGGTGCGGTCGCGGGCCGCCTGGTTGAAGTCGATGAACACCCGCTCGCCGCGCTCCTCCTTCCACCAGGCCGAAGTCGCCAGGGACGGCGCACGCTTCTCCACCTCCCGCGCCAGGGCGATCACGGCGTGCCGCACGTCGACGAAGTCCCACTCCGGCCGGATCCGCACGGCCACGTGGACGCCGCGGCCGCCGGAGGTCTTCGGGTAGCCGGTCAGGCCGGCGTCGGCGAGCACCTCGCGCAGCACGAGGGCGACGCGGGCGGCGTCGGAGAAGTCCGTGCCCGGCTGCGGGTCCAGGTCGATGCGCAGCTCGTCGGGCAGGTCGACCAGGGGGCGGCGCACGGGCCACGGGTGGAAGTCGAACGTGCCGAGGTTGGCGGCCCACACGATCACGGCCTCGGAGGTCGGGCAGATCTCGTCGGCGGGGCGGCCGGACGGGAACTTCACCGTCACCGTCTCGACGTAGTCCGGAGCGCCCTTGGGCACGCGCTTCTGGTAGAACGCCTCGCCCTCGACGCCGTCGACGAAGCGCTTCAGCACCACCGGGCGGTCGCGCAGGACGGTGAGCAGCACGGGTGCCACGGTGCGGTAGTACTCGACCACCTGGCCCTTGGTGATGCCCCGCGCGGGGAAGTACGGCTTGTCCGGGTTGGACACCCGCACGAGCTGGTCACCGACCTCGAGCTCGATCGCCTTCGACTTCGCAGCAGCCACGGCTGAACACTAAAGCCCCCGCACGAACGCCGCGAGCGCCAGCTCGAAGCTGTCGCGGTCGAGCTCGCGGGCCACGCCGGGGAGCAGGTGGGCGCGGTCGAGGTGCGGGTAGCGGTCCGAGTAGTCGGCGGGGTCGGCGGAGAAGCCGCTGGAGAACGAGCTCAGCGCGGAGCCGAACACGATGTACATCAGGCCGGCGGCGATCATCGTGGCCTCGCGGCGCGACCAGCCCGCGTCGACCAGGGCCCCGTGCAGGATGTCGAGGCGGCGCAGGGACTCGTCGCGGCCGGCCGGGCCGTAGGCGAGGAACGGCACGATGTTCGGGTGTGACGAGAGCGCCGCACGGTACGAGCGCGCGCATCGGAGCAGGCCCTCGCGCCAGTCGACGGAGAAGCCCGAGACGTCGACGGACGACAGGATCGTCGACGCGATGTCGTTCAGCAGCTGGTCCTTGGTGCGGACGTGCCCGTAGAGGGACGCGGCCTGCACGCCCAGCTCGGCGGCGAGCTTGCGCATGGACAGGCCGTCGAGGCCGTCTCGGTCGATGACGGCCAGCGCGACCGACCTGATGCGGTCGGGGCTCAGCAGTGGGGTGCTCGGCCGGGGCATGTGAGTTAACCTAACACTGTTCGGTTAATCGGGAGGGGTCGTGGATCTGACGCTTTCGGATGAACACCGGCAGCTCAGGGAGCTGGCGCGGCGGTTCACCGACGAACGCATCGTCCCGCACGCCGTGCGGTGGGACCGCGACGAGGCGATCGACCGGGACCTCGTGCCGGCGCTCGGCGAGGTCGGGTTCCTGGGCCTGGGCGTCGACGAGGAGTACGGCGGGTCGGGGGGCGACAACCTCGCCTACTGCCTGGTGCTCGAGGAGGTCGCGCGCGGCGACAGCGCCGTCCGGGGGATCATCTCCGTCTCGCTCGGGCTGGTCGCGAAGTCGATCGCGAAGCACGGCACCGAGGAGCAGAAACGGCGCTGGCTGCCCGGTCTCACCAGCGGCGAGCTGGTCGGCTGCTTCGCCCTCACCGAGCCCGGCACCGGCAGCGACGCGGGCAGCCTCGTCACCAAGGCCACCAAGACGGACGACGGCTACCGCATCAACGGCCGCAAGGTCTTCATCACCAACGGTACCTGGGCGGACGTCGCGCTCGTGTTCGCGCGCACCGGCGGACCCGGCCCGAAGGGCATCAGCGCGTTCCTCGTCCCCACCGACTCCGCCGGCTTCACCGCCACCGAGATCAAGGGCAAGCTCGGCATGCGCGGCCAGGCCACCGCGGAGATCACGCTCGACGACGTCGAGGTCCCGGACGACGCCCTGCTGAGCGAGCAGGGCTTCAAGCTCGCGATGGGGGCCCTGGACAAGGGCCGGATGTCCGTCGCGGCGGGCTGTGTCGGCGCGGCACGGGGCGCGCTCGAAGCCGCTCTGCAGTACGCGAAGGAGCGCGAGCAGTTCGGCAGGCCCATCGCGGGCTTCCAGCTCGTCCAGGAGCTCCTCGCGGACATGGCCGTCGAGACGGACGCGGCACGCCTGCTCACCTGGCGCGTCGCCGACCTCGCGGACCGGGACCAGCCGTTCGGCACCGAGGCGTCCATGGCCAAGCTCTACGCCAGCGAGGCCGCGGTCCGCGTCGCCAACAACGCCATCCAGGTGTTCGGCGGCTACGGCTACATCGACGAGTACCCGGTGGGCAAGTTCCTCCGGGACGCCCGTGTCACGACCCTCTACGAGGGCACCAGCCAGATCCAGAAACTGCTCATCGGCCGCGCGCTCACGGGCGTGAACGCGTTCATCTGAGAGGAAAGCAATGGACTTCACGCTCGACGAGGAGCAGAAGGAGATCCGCGACTGGGTGCGGACCTTCGTGCGCAAGGAGATCGTCCCGCTGGAGCCCGAGGTGCTGCGCCGCGAACGCGCGGGCCGGCCGGGTCTCACCAAGGAAGAGCTCAAGGCGTTGCAGGACAAGGCGCAGCAGGCCGGGTTCTTCGGCGTGCTGACGCCGCAGGAGTACGGCGGCATGGGCCTGGGCGGCGTGATGGCCGCGCTGATCGAGGCCGAGCTCGGCCGCAGCTTCGTGCCGTTCCGGTTCGGCGGCTACGCGGACAACATCCTGTTCCACGGCAACGAGGAGCAGAAGCAGCGCTACCTGCTGCCGACGATCTCCGGCGAACGGGTGTCGTGCTTCGCGATCACCGAGCCCGGCGCCGGCAGTGACGCCAAGGCCATCCGCACCACCGCCGTCCGCGACGGCGACGAGTGGGTCATCAACGGCGAGAAGACGTTCATCACGCAGGGCAACGAGGCCGACTTCGTGATGGTGTTCGCCGTGACCGACAAGGAGAAGGGCGCCGACGGCGGCGTCACGTGCTTCCTCGTCGACCGCGACATGGGCTGGAAGTCCGAGCCCATCCCGACCATGGGCCAGTGGGGTCCGGCGGCGCTGGTGTTCGACAACGTGCGCGTGCCGCACGAGAACATCCTCGGTGAGGAGGGCAAGGGCTTCAACCTGGCGATGCAGTGGATCGGCCAGGGCCGCTACCTGCTGCCCGCCCGCGCGCTCGGCAGCGTCGAGCGGCTCGTCGAGATGGCGATCGAGCAGGCCAAGAACCGCGTCACGTTCGGCCAGCCCATCGCCGAGTACCAGGCCATCCAGTGGATGATCGCCGACTCCGCCGTCGAGATCGAGGCGCTGCGCTGGCTCGTGCTGCACGCCGCGTGGCTCGTCGAGCAGAAGCAGGACTCGCGGCAGGCGCAGTCGATCGCGAAGCTCTACGGCGGCGTGAAGGCCAACGAGATCGTCGACCGCGTGCTGCAGATCCACGGCGGCATGGGCTACACCCGTGAGCTGCCGGTCGAGCGCTGGTACCGCGAGCTGCGGCTGCTGCGCATCTACGAGGGCACCGACGAGATCCAGCGCCGCACGATCGC